>NZ_WJID01000024.1:0-82118 GCF_010994055.1 Gracilibacillus thailandensis
AAACATCCTGAAAGAAGGTTAAGTGGGGGTAGTTCAATTGACTTCCTTTTGTCTAGGAAAATATGCTATACTACAAATTGTGCTTAAAATAACATACAAGTCTGCGATTTAAGCAGGAGAGGTTCTAGCTACACCCTCTATAAAAAACTAAGGATAATCATGCCGTGCCTTAGGTATGATTTTTGTTTTTGGGTGTATAGAATTCTCTTTTTCAATGTGAAAGGGGAATTTTTTTTATGGATAAAAATAATCGAGCAGTGGTTGTCTTTAGTGGTGGTCAAGATAGTACGACATGCCTTTTTTGGGCGTTAGAAAAGTTCGACCATGTAGAATTAGTAACTTTTGATTATAATCAGCGTCACCAAGCGGAAATTGAGGTAGCGAAAGAAATTGCAACAGAACAAGGCCTTAAACATCATATTTTGGATATGTCATTGTTAAATCAATTGGCACCAAATGCTTTGACAAGAGATGATATTGAAGTAGCGGATGGAGAAGATGGTGAGCTTCCCAACACGTTTGTTCCGGGAAGAAATCTATTATTTTTATCCTTCGCAACGATTCTAGCAAAGCAAATTGATGCGAAACATATTATTACAGGTGTATGTGAAACAGATTTTAGCGGTTATCCCGATTGCCGAGATATCTTTATTAAATCATTAAATGTTACTTTGAATTTATCAATGGATGATGATTTTGTCGTCCATACGCCATTAATGTGGCTCGATAAGGCAGAAACATGGGAATTAGCCGACCAATTAGGAGCTTTTGATTATATCAGAGAAAACACATTAACCTGTTACAACGGTGTTAGAGGAACAGGGTGCGGAGAATGCCCAGCTTGTCATTTAAGACAAAAAGGATTAGACACCTATTTAGCAAAACGTAATGGAGTGAATCAATAATGTACGGCTTTCGAATTGTCGATGATTTACAGAAAATAGATCAGGACATTAAACGCGATCAATTAAAATATCACCAGAAACGTGTCATGGTAAGTAAAGAGTTCACCTTTGATGCAGCCCATCACCTTCATTGTTATGAAGGAAAATGCAAAAATCTGCATGGACACACTTATAAAGTAGTATTTGGTATTAGTGGCTTTGTGGATGACATTGGAATTGTCATGGACTTTGGCGATATCAAACAAATCTGGAAAGAAAAAATTGAAATCCATCTCGATCATCGTTATTTAAACGAAACATTACCAAAGATGAACACGACAGCAGAAAATATGGTTGTTTGGATTTTTGAGAAGATGGAAGAAGCAGTACAAGATTTACCAAATCAATGTCGGGTAGAGTTTGTCCGTTTATTTGAAACGCCAACTAGCTATGCGGAAGCAAGAAGGGAATGGATGATCAGTGAGTAAGCTCCCTGTATTGGAAATATTCGGTCCAACTATCCAAGGAGAAGGTATGGTAATTGGTCGTAAGACAATGTTCGTTCGTACTGCCGGCTGTGATTACAGTTGTGCATGGTGTGACTCTGCTTTTACTTGGGATGGAAGTGCCAAAGAAGATATTGTCAAGATGACTAGTGAAGAAATTTTCAATCGATTAAAAGAAATTGGTGGCGATCAGTTTGATCATGTCACGATTTCAGGTGGGAATCCAGCACTCCTTAAACATGTAGGTGAATTAATAGACTTGTTACATTCGAACGATATGGAAGTAGCACTGGAAACGCAAGGGAGTCGTTGGCAGGACTGGTTTGTGGAAGTAGACGACTTAACGATATCTCCAAAACCACCAAGCTCCATGATGAAAACCAATTGGACAACGTTGGATGACATTTTAGCCCAACTAGAAAAGCACGGGCGTCTTCCGCATACAAGTATAAAAGTGGTTATTTTTGATGACAATGACCTGGATTATGCAACTAATGTTCATCATAGATATCCAGAGGTTTCCTTTTTCGTACAGGTAGGGAATGATAATTTAGAAGCAGTAGCACCGAACGAATTAGCGAGTCATTTATTAACGAAATATGAGTGGTTAATTGAGAAGGTGATGAACTCTAGTGCTTTAAACGATGTCCGTGTGTTGCCACAGATCCATACTTTGGTATGGGGAAATAAAAGAGGTGTGTGAAAACTAACAAAGGCGTGCAGTTTTATGTACGTCTTTGTTAGTATCATTTTATACTTTGAGTTTTTACACCGTTATTTTACAATTGATTTGAAATAGATTAATTAGGAGTGATGAAAATAATGGAAATTAGACTAGTGAAAAGTTCAGATTATAATAATATATCTCCCCTAATCAATGATTGGTGGGGTGGTAGACAAATGTCTGATATGTTGCCCAAATTATTTTTCGTCCATTTCAATAATACAAGTTTTATCGCTGAGAAGGATAGCGAAATTATTGGTTTTTTAATTGGCTTTTTGTCCCAATCTTATGCTAATGAAGCATATATTCATTTCGTCGGTGTTCACCCTGATTATCGAAAATATGGGATCGGAAAACAACTTTATAAGGAGTTTTTTCAAGTGGTTCAAAAACATAATAGAAATATTGTTCGTGCTGTCACCTCCCCAGTGAATAAAGTTTCGATTGCTTATCACAAAAAAATGGGGTTTGAAATAGAAGAAGGCGATAGTGAAGTAAATGGTGTACCAGTTCACACCAGTTATGATGGTTCTGATCAAGGTAGAGTGTTATTTAAAAAATACTTAGGATAATTTGATTAGTTGTTGTATTAATATTCTCTATTTTGTATAATTATACATAAAGGAGATGAGAGAATGAAACTGATACCAGAATCATACAACATGGCAGAGTATCTCAAAGAGCTGGAAGTTGTTAATTATTCACATTCCATCATTCAAAATAAGAAAAAAGATTTATTCAACGAAGAGCAGACTGAAATCGAAAAGGTGAAAACAGCTTTTGAATTTGTAAGAGATGAAATATCTCATTCATGGGATATTCAAGGCTCAATTGTAACCTGTCAAGCTTCAGATGTGCTAAGAGTTAAAGAAGGTATATGTTATGCAAAAGCTAATTTGTTAGCAGCGATATTACGTGCTGAAGGGATCCCTACCGGATTCTGTTATCAAAAGTTAATGATCTTTGACACACCAGAAAAGGGTTACTCATTACATGCATTAAATGGCGTTTTTCTCAGTTCGGTAAATCGTTGGATAAGGGTAGACGCTCGGGGAAATAAACCAGGAGTACAAGCAGAATTTTCTTTAAAAGAAGAAAAGTTAGCATTCTCCGTTCAGGAGGAGTTTGGCGAGGAAGATTATCCAATTATTTTTACAAAACCTAACCACAATACAATTACTACTTTACAAGCCTATACAAATGTTATCGAAATGTACAAGAATCACCTCCCAGATACCTTATAATACAACAGCACATGCACAATACAATGCGGTCAGCAAATGGATCGCTCTTTTTTTATTATGTATCCATTAATTGGTTTTGAATATTATGGTAATATTAGAGAAGAAAGGTTCATTATAAAGAAGGTGAAATTAGTGAAAATAATGGAAACTGAAAGACTATATTTAAGAGAATTAAAACTGGAGGATACAGAAAAATTATCAAAGGTTCTTTCTGATCCAGAAGCGATGCAATACTATCCTGAACCATTTAATATCAAAAAAGTAGAAAAGTGGATCCAGTGGAATATCGAAAATTACCAAACATATAATCACGGGTTATGGGCAGTTGTTTTAAAAAATGATGATACATTCATTGATGATTGTGGTATTACAATGCAAAATATTGAAGGTGAAACAGTACCTGAGATCGGCTTTCATATTATCAAGAACTACTGGAATAAAGGATATGCGACAGAAGCTGCATCAGCCTGCAAAGAATATGCATTTGAAGTTTTACATTATCCAAAGATCTTTTCATACACTACTATGAATAATATACCGTCAAAAAAAGTAGCAGAGAAAATAGGGATGAAGAAATATAAAGTCTTTGAGAAAAATGGAGAACAACAAATCGTCCAAGTAGCGCTTAATGCTAACGCAATATTCTCATCATTTGCTTATCACAAAAAAGATCAGATTTGAAAATAGTTTAGCAGGATAATCAGAGATACATAGAGAATTAACTAATATGATTCTAAACTTCAAGGTGGTTGGGCGATGAGTAAACTTAAGTTTGATTTCCCCGTATCTGAAAGAACTTATAAGGTGATGGAGGATAGAAAATTAAAATTGTTCATTTTTGAGCCAGAGGTAAAGCAAACAGACAGGCCAGCAATTTTATTTTTTAATGGAGGTAGTTTTAAGAAGAATCCTAAATCTCCCGTACAATTCCAACATCAAGCAAATTATTTTGCTTCTAAGGGTATGGTTGCCATATGTGTTGACTATCGAAATGGCTCTGATAAAGATTTCTTACCTACCCAAGCCATAACTGATGTAAAGTCAGCCGTTAGATGGGTAAGGAGAAATTCTTCTGAGTTGGGAGTCGATCCTAACAAAATAGTTGTATGTGGTTCATCTGCAGGAGGATACATTACTATCTCTTCCATTATGTTTAAAGACTTAAATGATGAATCTGAATATAGTAATCAAAGTATCGACCATATTCCCAATTTGTTAATTATTTTCGCTGCCGGAATGGATGGAGTGGATATCATGAGAAGACGATACCCTCAATTACTCGAAAATGCTACTAAACTTTCACCTATTCATAATATGAAAAAATGTTTACCTCCTACACTATGGATTTGTGGTACAGCTGACGATTTTTATGCTCAAAATCTAGATTTTATTACACAAATGAGAGATAAAGGAAATGATATTACCTTCAAAACTTTTGAAGGTATGGAACATGGTTTTTTTAACTATGGTAAGCACCAGAATAAGTACTTTCATAAAACAAGAATGGAAATGGAGGAGTATTTACACTCGTTTAACGTAATTTCGTAGCTACAAAGGAAAAGTTGTTTCAAGGTCATGATTTTACTTCTAGAAAGCTTATACCTTTAAATGACTAAGTGATAAATTGAAGGTTAGCTGTGTAATGTTTTCGTTTATGGTAATATATTTTAAAAGCATAAGTTGAAAGGAATGATTTATATGGCCATTCCAAACGGGAAATATACGTATGCTGATTATCGAGCCTGGAATGATGGTGAAAGGGTCGAGTTAATTGATGGGGAGATTTTCAATATGTCTCCTGCTTCTTCTAGAAGGCATCAAGAGGTTCTGAGGGAATTATCTACAGCTTTTTCTGTTTTCTTGCGAGAAAGGGAATGTGAAGTGTTTTTCGCGCCCTTTGATGTACGCCTGTTAGTAGATAATAAACAGGATGATGAGATAAATAATGTTGTTCAACCGGATTTATCGATAGTATGTGATCAGGAAAAACTTGATGACAAAGGTTGTAATGGATCACCAGATATGATTATCGAAATCCTTTCACCGTCTTCTGTAAAGTTAGATCGCTGGAAGAAATATCATCTTTATCAAAAAGCGGGGATAAAAGAGTACTGGCTTATTGATCCGGTAAACGAATCTGTAGAAATACATCTTTTAGTAGGCGATCAATATAAATTTCAAGGAGTCTTTACGAAAGATGACACAATTTCTGTAAATATCATAACTGGATTAAAAGTAGTTCTCAATCAAATATTTGTTTAGATAATTATAATTTCCAACATAAATGCGTGAGTGTAATTGAAAAGGTTCAAATATAAAAATACTATAGAAAGAAAGCATCCATTTTGATTAGTTTTTATTTAAAATGGATGCTTTCTTTGTTTTTAATTAAACATTTATTAAAGCTACACTACAACAATTTACCACAAAGGCAGGGAAATCCAAAAATATCATCTTTCTTTGGAATATTATGTTAGTATTAAAGTGGTAAGCTATAGAGCCAGCACGACTCTTTGCGGAAAACTAAATAGAAGGGAACAAATTTATGCTGGAAGCAAATGTTGTCAAACGTATTAAAGCTGCTATGGAAAAGATTGATTTTTCGGGAACTGTTATTGTGCAAAATCCTAATAATATTGTGGTGGAGAAGAGTTATGGTTTTGCAAATCGTTCAGAGTATCTTGAGAATAAAGTAGATACTAGATTTGGTATTGCTTCAGGCTGTAAGCTGTTTACGTCGATAGCTATTTGTCAATTAGTTGAAAGAGGTAAGCTATCGTTTGAGACCAAGTTACAAAACTGTCTGGACATCTCGCTTCCTCATTTCGATTCATCCATTTCCATTCATCATCTACTAACACATACTTCTGGAATACCTGACTATTTTGATGAAGAGGTAATGGATGACTTTGAAGTATTATGGATTAAATACCCGATGTACACGATCAGAAGGTTAGAGGATTTTTTGCCGTTATTTCAACAAAATGCTATGAAACTACAAGTTGGGGAGAGATTTCACTACAATAATGCAGGATATATATTACTTGGTTTAATTGTTGAACAGGCAAGCAACCTTAGCTTTTCAGATTATATTCAAGAACATATTTTTAACAAAGCAGGTATGGATCAATCAGGATACTTTGAGTTTGATGCTTTACCGCAAAACACAGCGCTAGGGTATATGGACTTTTCAGATGGTAGTTGGAAGACAAATATTTATTCGCTTCCAGTAAAAGGTGGATCTGACGGAGGAGCATACACTACTGTGAAAGATATGATTAAGTTATGGGATGCACTGATACGTAATCAACTTTTATCAGTGGAATACACGAAAAAACTGTTTACACCTTATGTGAAAACAGATGAGCAGAATAGTTACTATGGATACGGTGTCTGGATTGAAAAAAAGCATGCCAATATTAATAAGTATCACGTGATGGGGTATGATCCAGGCGTTAGTTTTCATTCTGCCTATTATCCAGAAAACAATTATAAGGTTGTAGTCTGCTCGAATAAGTCGGAAGGCGCATACGATATTATGAAAGAAATAGAAAATGAAATCATAATTGTAAACGGTTAATTAAGTTATCTGTCCTGATTTAGAATTAGATGATAATAATATATGAAGGTCGTCATACAGGAGGAGAAAAAATGTACAGGAAAATTCATATAATGGGAGCAGCTGGTGCTGGAACTTCAACACTTGGTGCTTCATTGTCAGACGCTTTACCCCATAAACATCTTGATACAGATGATTATTTTTGGATAACCAAATTTACAGAACAAAGGCAAGTTCCAGAAAGAAGAAAAATGCTTACAAAGGATTTATCACAAAATGGAAACTGGATTTTATCCGGAGCAGTTTGTGGTTGGGGGGATACCTTTAAAGATTGTTTTGATCTGGTTATATTTCTATGGATTCCTTCAGATATTAGACTGGAAAGGTTGCGACAAAGAGAATTTCAAAGGTATGGAAAGGAAATATTAGCAGGGGGTAGCAAATACGAGCAATCGAACACGTTTTTAAAATGGGCTTCCCTATATGATAATGGTGGTATGGATGTGAGAAGTAAAACCTTACATGAGCATTGGATGGAGGATTTAACTTGTCCAATTTTAAGGATTGAAGGAGATTATACAGTGGCAGAAAGAGTTGATATAGTCTTGGATTATCTTAATAACCGAAAAGGATAGATGGACAATTTGGAAAGCAATGAAATAATTTGAAGATTTGTGTTCTTAGGGAGCATGTCTATTACAAATAGATTAGAAAACAATAAATATACTTGTTTACGAAATAAGAGTACCCATTTTGAACACATTTATATTAAACCATGGAGGAAAGTTTAAGTGATATTCTTCGATATTGATGCAACACTACTTGACCACGACAAAGCGGAAAGGTTGGCAGCAATCGATTTCTATAAAAAATATAGCGTTGAGCTAGTGTGTAGCAAAAAGGATTTTGTTGATTTGTGGTTTGCATTATCCAAAAAGTATTTCGAGAAATTTTTATCAGGTGAAGTAACTTTTCAGGAACAAAGAAGATTACGTATAAAAGACTTATTTGGTCGTCATTTGAATGACCAACAAGCAGATGACATATTCAACTATTATTTGGTTTTGTATAAAAGAAATTGGTCTGCTTTTGAAGATGTAATCCCTTGCTTAAAATCATTAAAACAAAAAGGGATTCGCCTTGGGATTATTAGCAATGGTGATTATCAGCAACAAATTGAAAAATTAGAGAATTTAGCGATTAAGCATTATTTTGACCATATTATTACCTCAAGTGAAATAGGTGTTGCTAAGCCTAATCCAATTATTTTTCAAAAAGCATGTCTACTAGCAAATGCTCACGTTCATAAAAGTTATTATGTAGGAGATAGATTGGAAGCAGATGCAATAGGTAGTAAACAAGCAGGAATGATTGGGGTATGGCTAAACAGAATAGGTCACAAAACTACATCAAGTGTACAAGTAATACATAGTCTAACAGAATTAACTTTGATAGAAACGAAATGACAAGAAGTCAGCGGACATTTATTCCGCTATTTTTACAAAAACGACTCATTCTAAGGGAGGTGCGGACATCTATTCCGTTATTCACCGAGATTTGGCTTGTATTAGGAGAATTTCATATAAATAAGGGAATAGATGTCCGCAAACAGTTTAAATTCCCCCTTTTTTCGTGAAATAGCGGAACAGATGTCCGCTTAAAGTCTATCACGAATCAAACTGGGTAAAAATCGTATCTCTTTGTTGTTCATAAACGGTTTCTCCGGCAATTTCATTAATAATTTGGATATTGCGATCTACTGCCAATCCTAAATTAGTCGCTCCTGTTCCATGTGATTGTTCCAAATTCGTTAAGGTGTAAAAGTGATGTTCTCTTTGCCCTTGTTTAAAGACAAGTTTAAAATTGTTATCTACTTTAAAGCGTTTGTCATCTTCCCATTCAATGTTGTTTTCAAAACGTTGGTAAAACCAATCTGGAATGTTTGGCCTATACCCAGTAGCTAGTATCACTTTCTCAGTTTCAAAAGTGACATCCTCGCCTTTCTGCCATTGTTTTGCCTCGACTTTTACAAGCGATCCATGTATTACAACTTTCTGTATCTCTGTTAATGGTTGAATCGTTACAGGCAGCTTTTTATTTTCAATAGAACGATGGTAGAGCAGCTCATGAATTCTATGTAATGTTTCCTGGTCAATCCCTTTTCGTAACTGGCCAAGGAGTTCCAATGAATCCGTTCTTTCTTGGTATGGTAATTCATGAAAGTAGTCCACATAATCCGGCGTAAAAACTTCTTGTCCTAATTTACTGTTATCAAGTTGTAAGAATCCAGGAGATCTCGTGTACCAAAATAGATGATAATCGAAATGCTCCTGTAGTTTTAACAAGTCGAAGAAAATTTCTGCCGCACTTTGTCCTGATCCAACAACGGTAATATGCTTCGCTTGAACGGTTCGTTTTTTATGGTATAAATATTGACTGGAATGGTGGACATCTTCAGATCCAATATCATCTAATTCGAATGGAATCATTGGTGTACCACCCGTACCTAGTGTGACATGTTTTGTGAAGTAGGAACATTCTTTTTGTTCACCCCAATGGTTGACAACTACTTCGTAATGATCACCATGGTCGATGACATCTTTGACTTGAGATTTAAAGTGGCAATTTGGCATTTGCTTGACTACCCATTTTAAATAGGCAGCATATTCAGCGCGAGGCATTTCAAATTTATGAAAAAAGAAAAATTTATATAGGCGATTTTGTTCATGCAAATAATTTAAGAACGTATACTTACTAGTAGGGTTCGCGAATGTTACAAGGTCTGCCAAAAAGGAAACCTGTAAATCAGTACCTTCAATGAGCATACCAGGATGCCAAGCAAATTGCCCATTTTGATCAAAAAAGATGGTTTTTAGATTTGTTTTTTCAGCTGTTAATGTTGCGAGTCCCAGATTATAGGGGCCAATCCCTATTCCGATAAGATCATATTGTTCCATAGTATACCCCTTTTTTTATATGATTTCTTCTTATTATATACGTTACAAAAAAATTATCTAATTATCAACAGAAAATGACAAGATATGGTACAATATCGAAGGAGGAGGTGTAGATAATGACGAATAGTGATGAAAGATTGTTTGGAATGTTAATTTATTTACTAAGTTTTTTTGCTCCAATAATTGGGCCATTAATTATTTGGTTGATCAAACGTGATGAGTCAGCATTTATTGACTATCATGGAAAAGAATACTTCAATTTCTTTATTTCCTTCACGATTTATAGCATAGTAAGTGGAATTCTTGTAGTGGTGTTGATTGGTTTTGTACTACTGGCAATTGTAGCTGTTCTAGCATTTATATTTACTCTTATTGCCTTATTTAAAGCATTCAATGGAGAGGAATATCGAATTCCGCTCGTAATCCGCTTTATCAAATAAGTTGCGCTAATTACTGACAAGATAGTAACAAATAAAGGTATACATTGTTTCAACTAGATACTGAAACAGCCGTATACCTTTTTCATTGGAAATTATTCTTCTATCTCAAAATCATACTCTTTATGTTCGTGTAGACCGGTATCATCTGTTACATGGACAACCATCTCAGCCTGTCCAGCTTCTTTAAAAGAATAAGAAGCCACGTATTTACCAGAATCAACTTCCTCTGTCTCGACCCAGTCGTGTTTCTCGTTATTTTCCAGAATAATCTCATAGCGTACTCGTGCATTTTCATATGGTTCTTCATCCATCGTAAGCTCTACGGTGATGTCTTCTTCTTGATTAACCGTTATACCTTCTAAAGGATTCAGCTTAATGTCAAACCCGTGTTGATGCTCATGTTCATGTTCTTCTGTATCCTCATGTGACTCATGATCATGATGTTCCGTTTCCTCTCCAGTGATTGTAATGGCTTTTTTCGGCATCGAATGGATTTCTCTAGCTGTCGTATGTGCATAAATCTCGTAAGTACCAGGTTCCTCAAATGTTACCTCTGCTGAATAAGTACCATCTTCGTGATTAGTAGCATCGACATGGACTGTATTGTCCGAATCTTCTACATTCCAATACTCAAAGGTCATTTCTTGCGCATCTGTGACCAGTTCATCTTCACCATAAGTTACGGTAGTTTGTAACGATACGGATTCACCTACTTCTGCTTCTTTAGGAAGTTTAAAATCTACTTGAATACCTTTTACTTCCTCATCTTCGTGTTGGTCATCGTCCTCTGCTTGACTGCTACAAGCTGCTAATAACAAGGCTAATAAAGTGATTAATATATAGTTCTTTTTCATTATGTTCCTCCGTATATGCATTTTTCTAATGTAACTATACGACTTCTAGCAACAATAATCAATGAACAATGTATGACATTTAACATCTGACTATAATCATGGTTCCAAAAAGTTTATTGCCTACTATAATTGGTTGAAAAAAATAAACAAATCGTAACAATTATTATTTACATTTTGAAGCTAATCATCTATAATACTATTAAATCGTATTGATTACGGTTTGTTTTTGTATGTTTTATTCCCAGTATAAATTTTATACATAATATTAAGGGGGCAATTTTTAAATGAAAAAGACAAGTTTAGCCATTTTATCTATATTATTTCTATTAATAGGTTGTAATGCTGAGGAAGATTCCCAAACAACTCAACAAGAGTCAGAAAATGATACACTTCAAATCTATTCAACATTGTATCCATTAGCTTATTTTACAGAAGAAATTGGCGGGGAGTTTGTAGAGGTGGAAACGATATTACCGCCTGGATCTGATCCACATAACTTTGAACCTACTTCTAAAATGATGGTAGATATCGCAGAAGCTGATATGTTTTTATATAATGGAGCAAATCTAGAAACCTATGCCGGGCAAATAGAAGAAGCGCTTGTAGGTGAAGATGTATTAATGGTTGAAGCAGCTGAAGGAGTATCACTAGTTGAGCATGTGCACAATCACGAAGGTGAGGAACATAGTCACGAAGAAGAGCATAGCCATGAAGAAGAACATGCGCATGAGGAAGAAGAGCATAGTCATGAAGAAGAACATGCACACGAAGAAGAAGAGCATAGTCATGAAGAAGATACACACGAAGAGGAAGCAGCACATGATCATGACCATGGTGATGTCGATCCACACCTTTGGCTAGATCCTGTTCGTGCCATAGAATTAGCACGCAATATCAAAGAGGGCTTAATCGAATTAAATCCAGAACAAGAGGAAACCTTTGAAGCTAATTTTAGCGACCTTGAAGAAAAATTAATTGCTTTAGATGAAGAATTTCATCAACAATTAGAATCTGCACCAAATAACGAAATCCTTGTTACACATGCAGCATATGGCTATTGGGAACAGAGCTATGGTATTGAACAAATAGCAATAACGGGAGTGTCGTCATCTCAGGAACCTTCTCAGAAACAGTTGGAAAGAATTCTAGATCGTGTGGAAAATAACAATATCGAATATCTATTGTTCGAACAAAATGTAGAACCAAAAGTAGCAGAAGTGATTCAAGCAGAAACAAATGTTGAATCATTACAATTGCATAACTTATCCGTTTTGACTGATGAAGATATTGAAAATGACGAAACATATTTTAGTTTAATGGAACGAAACTTAAACGTATTAACTGAAGCATTAGATAACTAAAGAAAAAAACGGAGTGATTTTTATTGCAAATGAGACCTTTCCGTTGTACTAGTTTCTATTGTACCTTGTTTTTATTAGAGGATTAGAGGAAGAGGCAAAATAGCCTCTTCCTTTATTTTCGATAAATTTTTGTAAAGATAGGTTTTATGCATTGATCATATAAGTATATTGTTATATAGTTAAATACGAATGAAAAAGGGGGATGAGTATGGCTACCAAAACGGAATTTCAAATTGAAAAAGCTGCACCAATTTTTAAGGTGTTAGGTGATAAAACAAGACTTACCATGATGAAATTAATCGAAAATCAGACTTGTTGTGTTTGTGAGTTCGTTGAAATTTTTCAAATGAGTCAGCCATCAATCAGTCAGCATTTGCGGAAATTACGAGATGTAGGCTTAATCAAGGAAGAACGGAAAGGACAATGGGTATTTTATTCCTTAAATCATGAAAGTGAATGGTTCGGATTAATGAAGTCTATTTTGGAACAACTACCTAGTCAGGAAGACAAGTTAATAGAATTAGAGAAAAACGGAACAAGAATTACATGTTGTTAGTAGGGGGACGGGTATTTTGTTAGATGTTATCTTAGCTATTATCATCTTTTTGGCAACGTTAGTACTAGTGATCTGGCAACCTAAAAATTTATCGATTGGTTGGTCTGCGATCGGTGGTGCTGTATTAGCGTTGCTCGTAGGAGTCGTCGGATTTCAGGATGTCTTAGAAGTGACCGGAATTGTCTGGAATGCAACACTTGCATTTGTAGCAATTATTATTATTTCGTTAATATTGGATGAAATCGGCTTTTTTGAGTGGGCTGCCTTACATATGGCACGCCTTGCAAAGGGTCACGGTATTAAAATGTTTGTCTATGTAAGTTTACTTGGTGCACTAGTGGCTGCTTTTTTCGCAAACGATGGTGCTGCATTGATTTTAACACCGATAGTACTTGCGATGGTACGCAATCTGCAATTTAGCGAAAAAATGGTTTTTCCTTTTATCATGGCGAGTGGATTTATTGCTGATACGACTTCATTGCCATTAGTTGTGAGTAACTTGGTCAACATTGTTTCGGCAGATTTCTTTGAGATTGGTTTTGTTGAATATGCTTCAAGAATGATCATTCCAAACTTATTCTCAATCCTAGCAACAATTGTGGTATTGTATTTATACTTTAAGAAAAATATTCCGAAAACATATCAGCTCGACCATTTAAAACAGCCATCTGAAGCATTAAAAGATATTAAAATGTTCCATCTGTCATGGTATGTCCTTGCGATATTATTAGTTGGTTATTTTGTTAGTGAGTTTATTGCTGTTCCAGTGTCCATTATAGCTGGAATCGTTGCTATCTTTTTCTTAATCATGGCACGAAATAGTGCAGCGGTTAATACGACAGAAGTGGTTAAAGGAGCTCCATGGGAAATTGTTTTCTTCTCTATTGGTATGTATGTCGTTGTTTATGGTCTTCGTAATGCCGGACTTACTGACGTATTGGCAGGTCTCATTCAATGGAGTGCAGATCAAGGATTATTCAGTGCTACTGTCGCCATGGGCTTTATAGCGGCAATATTATCTTCCGTGATGAATAATATGCCTACGGTAATGATTGATGCATTGGCGATTGCCGAAACAAATACATCTGGTGTTGTACGTGAAGCATTGATCTACGCCAATGTAATTGGTTCTGACTTAGGTCCAAAAATCACTCCGATCGGTTCACTAGCAACGCTTTTATGGCTACATGTTCTATCCCAAAAAGGTGTAAAAATCTCATGGGGTACTTATTTTAAGACTGGGATTATTCTCACGATCCCGATTTTATTTATTACACTAGTCGGTCTATATCTGACACTATTATTATTTTAACTATTAGGAGGAATTCAAAGTGGCGAAAAAAACCATTTACTTTTTATGTACAGGTAATTCTTGTCGCAGTCAAATAGCAGAAGGCTGGGGAAAAAAATATTTAGGTGATGACTGGAATGTTTACAGTGCAGGAATTGAGACACATGGATTAAATCCAAATGCAGTGAAAGCGATGAATGAAGTCGGTATTGATATTTCTGAACAAACCTCTGACAAAATTGACATGGAAATACTAAGCAATTCAAATATGGTTGTGACATTATGTGGTGATGCACGAGATAAGTGTCCTGTTATCCCGTTTGGTATCCGTAATGAACACTGGGGATTTGATGACCCAGCAAAAGCGGAAGGAACAGAGGAAGAGAAATGGGCTGTTTTCCAACGAGTACGTGATGAGATTGGGGAACGGATTAGAAAGTTTGCGGAAACAGGAGAATAATTATTTTTGGAAATGAGAACTGCTTGAATAGAAATGTTACGTTAAGATTTTAAATCCTAGCGTAGCATTTTTCTTATATTTTACAGGGATAAGGAACAATTTTATTCAACCATAATTTATTTTATTATCCAAAAATAGGTAAAAAGTAACTATGCAAATTGCTTATTTAAGATTACTATATTAATGAATGAATACTATATTTTGGAGTGATAAGATGACGGTTATTGGGATAGACTTGGGTACTTCTAATAGTGTTGTAGCATATTGGAGAGAAGAAGAAGCGAATGTAATTCCAAATAATCTGGGTGAAATTCTGACCCCATCAGTTGTTAGTATAGATGAGGAAAAGCAACTGCTTGTTGGGCAGGTAGCTAAAGAAAGGTTATTAACGCACCCTGATCAAACAGCTGCTCTTTTCAAACGCGATATGGGCACAGATAAAACCTTTGAATTGGGAGGAGAATACTATTTACCTGAAGAATTGTCCTCCTTTGTATTAAGAAAGTTAAAAGAAGACGCTGAACATTTTTTAAAAGAAGAAATAGAAGAAGCTGTTATAAGTGTACCTGCTTACTTTAATGATCGGCAACGTAAATCTACCAAGCGTGCAGCGGAATTAGCAGGGTTAAAAGTGGAACGTCTCATTAGCGAACCTACTGCAGCTGCACTTTCTTATGGTTTGCACGAGTTTGAGCGAGATTGTAATTTTTTAGTGTTCGATTTAGGTGGTGGTACATATGATGTTTCAATTTTAGAGAAATTTGCGGGAGTTATACAAGTGCGGGCGATTGCCGGAGACAATTATTTAGGGGGAGAAGATTTTACTAAGGCCATTTATCAGTACATTTTGCAACAATTAAAAATAGCTGAAGATGATTTGAAAAGTCATGAAAAACAAAGTGTAATGAATCAAGCAGAACAAGCCAAACGTTTGATTAGTCAGCAACAAGAAATAGAAATCACCATTACAATAAATGAAGAATATAAAACGATCAAATTTACTTCTACAGAATTTGATACGCTTGTAAAAGAATTGGCATTACGGGTACGTTCACCAATTGTACGTGCATTAAATGATGCTTCCCTTCGTCCTGAGGATCTAGATGCTGTAGTATTAGTCGGCGGTGCAACAAGGATGCCATTGATCAAAAAGCTAGTTAGTAAAATCATTGGTCAAATACCATTTTCAAACATTGATCCTGATCAATCTGTCGCAGTTGGCACTGCTATACAAGCTGCATTGAAGCAACGTGATCAATCATTGAAAGAAGTCATCTTAACGGATGTTTGTCCTTTTACTTTAGGAACAGATGTTGTGAAAGAGATAAATGATAATCAGATTGAAAGTGGTTATTTTTATCCTATTATTGAGCGTAATACCCCAATTCCGATCAGTATTGTCAAACGGCTTTACACGGTATATGATAATCAGCCCAAATTAAAAGTGGATGTTTACCAAGGAGAAAATCGAATAACAAAAGAAAATCTTAAAATTGGAGAAGTAGTAGTAGAGGTACCACCTGCCCCTGCAGGAGAAGGAATGGTTGATGTTCGTTATACTTATGATGTAAATGGTATTTTAGAAGTAGAATGTACACCAGTTTCAACTGGTATTACCAAACGTATTGTAATTGAACAAAATCCAGGCAATATGTCAAATGAAGAGATTGATAAGCGATTAAAGGAATTAGAAGCAATCAAAATACACCCACGTAACCAGGAAGAAAATCGTCTCCTTATTTCCAAGGGGGAAAGACTCTATCAAGAATCTTTGGGAGAGAGAAGAGAATACATTGCACAACTGTTAGAAGCTTTTGAGCGCGTTTTGGCGACACAACGACCAGATAAAATAGAACAAGCAGCACATACATTGAGGCAACACCTGAATCAGTTAGAAGGGGGATCACCTCCTTTATGATTAATTGGAATTTACTAGGGATAGAACCAACAAAGGATTTGAACGTTATCAAGAAAGCATATGCTAAGCAGCTACCACAATTTCATCCGGAAGATGATCCAGAAGGTTACCAGCAGCTTAGAAAAGCATATGAAGAGGCAATAGAGTATGCAAAAGATGAAAAAACGAATTGGGAAGAGCCGATCACGACTGAATCCGCACCTACACCAATAACACCGAAAGAGAGCTGGCAAGATCACTTTCTTCGTATATTTAATGATATTGAAAAAAGAATTGATATTCGTGAATGGCAAAAATTATTGGATGCGGAAGCAATTTGGCAAATAGAAGAATACCCTAAGGTAAAAACATTCATTACAAGCCACGTTAGAGAATACCCCAATTTACCTTTAGAAATATGGCAGTTATTAGCCCGTATATTTGATTGGCAAGAAACGGATGTTGATTTAATTGAGAGAAATATCCTAGGACATCATCAATTTCGCTATACATATGCTGCAAGTCAAACCGATATTGATCATGATTTATTTTTTTCTTACCGAGATAAGGTCGCACAAGCTATCTTAGCTAATAATCATAACAGTGCAAAACAGTTGTTACAAAGAGCCAAAGCTATTTTTGACCATGATCCTGATTTGTTAAAAATGGAAGGGTTAATATGTAAAGAATTGCACGAATGGCAACAAGCTATACAGGCTTATGAGAAGTGTCTGGCCATTGATCCAGATGATATGGATAGCTATGGGGAACAAATCGATATTTTATTTCAAATGGGAAGATGGAATGAAGTGATTGAACATGCAAGCACCTTTTTAAATCATTATCCAAGCAACGGTGTTCGTCTTTTAATGGCAAAGGCATTGATCCGATTGAATAGAGATGAAGAAGCAAAGAACGAGATAGAACAGATATTATCTGAAGATCAATATGACATCGAAGCAATTTTATTAGCAGAACAATTAAAAAATAAGAGATCTAATCCTTTTTCATTAAAAGAAATAATCCGTTATTCTAAAAGGCTGTTGCCTCTTTGGAGAATTGGAATTTTATTAGTTATGACGATCCTGTTCCAAATTTCTATAAGTGAAACAGTAAAAGAATATACAGGTTATTCCTATACTGACTGGATAAAAAATGGATTTCAATCCAAAGAGATTATCGAGGCAGACACAATGGAACTGTTACGGGAAACGGTAGATAATCAGGATGAACTTGTAAATGTTACCATAGAAGATGCTACACATACAGGATTATATGAAACAGTTGGAACAATAGAAGGAAAAGAGCAGACAGGATTTTTTAAATTATCAGAAGTAAAAGACATGGAGCGCTTGTTAGGAAAAAATGCTTTGGCTGTTTATGTCGGGTATGTAGATGATGTGGCGGTTCCATTCACACTTCAAGAAAAGGTAGAGGACACGTCTTACCATGAGTCTAAAACCATAGTCTTAAATGCTGAGTGGAATCATTTTCCCGATCAAGCTCTAACAGCAATCAAAGATTCATTTAACGCACATTTACCACCCTTTTACCAAGAGGCACCAGCTTTCATTGTCGAAGATAAGTATTTACAAACAGATCATTTAGAGCTAATAGGTGATACGTTACCTTTTGATGTATATATCTACATGCTGATTAATTGCTGTATTCTGTGTACTGTTTTGGCTATGGTGATTAAAAGATTTCGGATTTTTCTAGGATGGTGAGAAGATGAGTTTACAGAAACTAGTTAATACGATCATTTCTTTCCGGTATCGGCGCGAGCATTTTACATATTTTAGTCATTCTTTTTATTCCACATCAAAACGACAGTTAAAAAGTGAACTGGAAATGAGAAATATCTCGAACGGTAAAAAGCTAAAAGAGCAATTGGATTGGTTATGGGATACAGGAGTTAGATATGAATTTCAGCGTATTCTTAATACGATCAAGATGACCCCACCCGAGGATCGAGAAGAACAGATGCGTATCATGCCCAAGGATGGAGAGCATTATCCGCTTTATCAATTATTAATAAAGCAGATGTACCGTATTCCTAAAGGAGGAATTGTAGCAATTGACATGACGGAATACTTATTATTGATTACTGCTGGCAAACGGCTCGGATATTTATCAGAACAAGAAGCAGATCAATTAGCTATACAGGCAGTTAAATTATTACAGCAAGGGTATCAGAATTGGATTGAATTTATTTATGGTTACAGTTTAGGTCAACAAATCCAAGCAATTAACTATGATACAAAATTTATTGAACAAAACTACAAATATTTTCAACATTGGTTATATTCGAAGAAAAGTCCTTTTTACTTAATTGATTGGCAAATGGATCTTTCACCGGAAAATAACTGAAACTAATATTTGTCCCGAGTGGTAACACTAAAACAGGATTGTAGTATTTGTAGTTTCAGATAAATATCCTTCTAACCAGTCGCTACCTTTTTATAGTGTAACCTTTTTCAAAGGGCAACGACTAATAGAAAAAGGGAGGCGATTGTGTTGAAATATGTACTCGGTATTATCACGCTATTATTCGTAACTGCTTGTGGTACAAATTTGGATAACGGGAATAAAATACAAGATGATGTGCAAAATGTGATGGAAGGTTATGTCGCTAACATAGGGGACAATAGTGTATTAGTTGTCGAGAATCGATTAGATCCAAGCATTTCTGAGTTCCATCCATAACAGCATGAAGAGGCAGGGAACGCAATTAGGTTCAGCCTCGATGATATAGAAGATAGCATGGCTAATTCACTTATGAGAGGTGAAAAAGTTCAAGTCACTCATGGTGCAGTTGCCGAATCCTATCCAGGACAAAGTAGTGCAATTGCCATAAAACGGATCGTTGATGAAGAACATGATATGGTCATTGCACCTGATGAAACGATAAACTTAGTCGCTTTGGAACAATTTATTCAAAAAACAGAAAACAATGAAGAAGCCACCATGCGAGGGGTAAACATTACAGTTGAAGGTAGCTCTGTGTTTGATACTTTTATTTTTCAGAATGGAGAGTATACCGTAAGAGAAGATGCAACGCAAGATAACTTTGTTGAAGTAGAAACAATAGGTGAAGTATCCTGTCAACAATTAGAATATTACTTAACAGATGATCAAAACATTATGATTGAACTAACAGGTTGTGATAACGACACTGGAGTATTAGAGATCGCAAATCTACCCTTTAAAGATATGATAGTTCCTGAAGACATCTATCACCGTGTTGAGGTGATCGTAGGTGAGGAGGTTGTATTAGATACAACTGACGAATCCGAAAAAGAGGAGATCATAACAAAAATACGGGAGGGTACTCCACAATCTGTAATGACGATGACCATGATGGCTCCAGAAGGGGAAATTATTTTATATGGTAAACAAGCAATCATTCATTTTGATTATCAGGAAGTAGGAAATGTGATCCGTTATAATACATTGGTTGAGACAGGCTTAACATTTGATTAAACATGGAGCGCATCACTCCATGTTTTTCTCAAATCATTTACCTTGAAACTGAGATAATTACGTGGTAAATTATAAAAGTCTCAGTTTCGAGATAAAATGCATAGATTTTATTAAACGGGGCAAACCAATAATATCTGATAAGAAAAGGAGTTTTATCAATATGGTAAAAGTAGCAGTAGTTTATTATAGTTCCACAGGTATAAACTATCAATTAGCAAACTGGGCAGCAGACGCAGTAAAAGAATCAGGAGCAGAAGTAAGAGTAGTACGAGTTGCTGAAACAGCACCAAAAGAAGCGATTGCTCAAAATCCTGGCTGGCAAAAGCACGTGGAAGAAACTAAAGATGTTCCTGTTGCAACAACAGAAGACTTAGAATGGGCAGATGCTATCATCTTCAGTACGCCAACTCGTTTTGGAAATGTTGCTTCCCAAATGAAGCAATTTATTGACACACAAGGTGGTCTATGGGTATCAGGTAAGACAGTTAACAAAGTAGTAAGTGCGATGACTTCAGCTTCTAATCCCCATGGTGGACAGGAAGCAACGGTGTTAAGTCTTTATACATCTATGATGCATTGGGGTGCTATCATCGTTCCTCCAGGGTATTCGAATGATTCCATTTTTGCAGCTGGCGGAAACCCTTATGGTACAAGTGTTACTCAAAGCCAGGAAGACGGCTCTATGGTCGAAAATGTTCAAGATGCGGTTAAACATCAGGCAAAACGTGTCGTTGAAGTAGCAAGTAAAATTCATGGATAATAATAAAAAAACGAATCTCTCTTATTAGAGGTTCGTTTTTTTAGTGGTCAAAACTTGAAGAAAAACACGAATTATGTCAAAGTAGAAGGTAGCAATATTATATGAAATGTAGGGGGACCGGTGTTGCCGGTTGAGACTGTATCCGTAAAGATGCTGACCCTTAGAACCTGATCTGGTTAGCACCAGCGTAGGGAACATATGAGATGAGATATCTATATGCGCCCTAGGCTATAAGTCTAGGGCGCTTTCTTATATGTTCCGCTAAAAAGATAAAAAATAGGGGGAGTCATTATGAAAAAAATTTTATTTGCCATAATAGGTATGTTTATACTTGCAGGTTGCGGGAATGAAGAAAGCACACCAGAAGAATTAGAAGAAGTTACCTTAGTATTAGATTGGACCCCCAACACTAATCATACCGGGCTGTATGTTGCGGAATCAAAAGAATATTTCGAAGATGAAGGATTAGATGTAGAAATTGTTATGCCAGGAGAAGCTGGAGCAGATCAAACTGTTGCTTCAGGTCAAGCGGAATTTGGCATCAGTTATCAAGAACAAGTAACAGAAGCTCGCACACAAGATATTCCACTCGTTTCGATTGCAGCAGTAATCCAACACAATACTTCCGGATTCGCCGCACCAGTGGAAAAAGAAATCACATCACCTGCAGATTTTGCCGGAAAAACGTATGGTGGTTGGGGTGCTCCTGTTGAATCGGCAGTTATTGATGCGTTAATGAAACAGGAAGATGCATCTGTCGAAGATGTTGATATCGTAAATATGGGTAATACCGACTTTTTCACAGCAGTAGAACGTGATGTAGATTTTGCTTGGATTTACTATGGCTGGACTGGAATCGAGGCAGAACTTCGAGGTAAGGAAATTGATATGATCTATCTTACGGACTATTCAGAAAAACTAGATTACTACACACCAGTTATTACCACAAATGAAGATATGATCGAAGAAAATCCAGAAACAATCAAAAAATTTATGGCTGCAGTTAGTCGCGGTTATCAGGATGCGATCGACAATCCAGAAGAAGCAGCTGACATTTTAATAGAAGCGCAACCAGATTTAGACGAAGAATTAGTACATGCTAGTCAGGAATGGATATCACCAAGATATCAAGATGATGCGGATAGATGGGGCGAACAATCAGAAGAAGTCTGGAGCAATTACGCAGAATTCATGTTCGAAAATGACCTACTAGAACGCGAGCTAGACGTTGATGCAGCATATACAAACGAATTTTTACCAGAATAATAATGGAGGGGTATGAATGGCTGAAGCATTAGTTAGTGTACAAATCATTCCGAAGACACCTAATGGGGAAGATTCCATCCCTTTTGTTGATGAAGCAATCAAGATTATCGAACAAGCAGGTGTCAACTATCAAGTTCATCCATTAGAAACAACAATGGAGGGTGAACTGGCAACGTTATTATCTGTTATCGAAAAGATGAATCAACGTATGCATGAGTTAGACTGTCCAAGTGTGATCTCACAAGTGAAGATTTATTCTCATAAAGATCAACAAGCTTCCATGAGTGAATTGACGAAGAAGTATCGTTAATTGGAAAAGTGTCCAGTAAACCAATAGGAGCATGCTCTATGTTTAGAAAGTCTTTTTTACCAGTTAGTGTGATCGTCAGTATTTTAATCATATGGGAATTGTCCAGTCGGATATTAGCTATTCCGACCTGGGTTCTTCCTGCACCTACTATCATTATGCAAGAGGCGATTAATGGCTGGAGTGATTATCAGCATCATATCCTATCAACTGTATTTTTAACTGTGAGCGGATTTGCCATTGGTGTAAGTGTAGGTTTACTCATTGCGATTATGCTTCATTTATTGCCTAAAATCCGTGAAGCACTCTATCCATTGCTGATTATGTCGCAAAACATTCCGATTATTGTACTCGCACCTTTACTTGTTATTTGGTTTGGATTTGGTGTTACACCTAAACTATTAATTATTACATTAGTATGTTTCTTCCCGGTTGCGGTATCAACAATCGATGGATTAAGACATACAAATCCGGAATTAATTCATTATATGAAAATGGCTGGTGCAACGAAGAAACAAATTTTCACTAAGCTGGAACTGCCTCATGCAGTTCCACAAATGTTTTCCGGACTAAAAATTTCCGCTACCTATAGTGTGATGGGGGCTGTTATCTCGGAATGGTTAGGTGCTAACAAAGGAATTGGTGTATACATGACGCTAGCCTCATCATCATTCCGAACTGATCGAGTTTTTGTAGCGATTTTATTTATTATGATCTTATGTCTGATTTTTTTCGCTATTATCATTGCTGCAGAAAAAATCATCTTAAAATGGCATCCGGGTAAGGAGGAACAGTCATGAGTACACTAGAACTCGAAAATATTTCAAAAAGCTTTGGTGAACTAACTATTCTTGATCACTTAGATTTACGCGTGAACGATGGTGAATTCGTTTCCTTACTCGGACCATCTGGCAGTGGAAAAAGTACCATTTTTCACTTGATTGGCGGGCTCTATCAAGCCGATCATGGCACGATTCGTTTAGATAATGAAGCGATCAACGGTAAAAAAGGATCGATAAGCTATATGCCACAAACACCTTCGCTTTTTCCATGGCGTACTGTTCTCGAAAATGTTGTGTTAAGTGTGGAATTACATCAAAAGCCTGATAAACAAAAAGCGCTAGAAATGTTGGAACGGGCAGGGTTAAAAGATTATGCCAACGCATATCCCCACGAATTATCTGGTGGGATGCGCCAACGTGTAGCGTTTGTTCGAAGTCTTTTGAGTCCACAATCTTTTATCTGTTTAGATGAACCTTTTTCGGCATTAGATGAGTTCACAAGGTTAGAAATGCAAAAATGGTTATTAACTATCTGGGAACAAGAAAGACCGTCTGTTTTATTTGTTACCCATAATATTGAGGAAGCGATTTTTTTATCAGATCGAATTCTAGTGTTGGGTTCTAAGCCTGCCAATGTCATCAAGGAATTTACGATAGATTTCAAACGTCCGAGAAATGAAGAGTTGACGTTAACGCAGGAATTCCTTGAAAAAAAGAAGGAAATTTATCAAACATTACGAGGTGTGTTAAATGATTGATGCACATATCCATTTGGATTGGTACAAGCCCGCTGAGCAAAAAATGGTCATGGATACGTTAGACGTGGCTGGGATGATTGCAGTATCCAGTGATCTAACAAGCTGTGAAAAAGTCTGGCAATTAGCGGAGCAATATCCAACTGTTTATCCAGCGTTTGGCTGGCATCCTGAACAACCACTCCCGACTGATCAAGAATTAACACAAATTGAAACGTTGATCCACGAACATCATGAGCAGTTAGTTGCGATTGGAGAAGTCGGGCTTCCATTTTACAAAAGAAAAGAAGAACCTAGTCTCGATCTTCAACCATACATCGCTATATTAGAACGGTTCATGGTCTTCGCTGTACAATATGATTTGCCGATTGTGTTGCATGCAGTATATGATGATGCTGCATTAGTATGTGATTTACTAGCAAAGCATGGGGTAAAACGTGCACATTTTCATTGGTTTAAAGGAGATGACATTACGATTAAGCGGATGATAGAGGCACAATTTATGATTTCTGTGACACCAGATTGTTTTTATGAAAAAAAGATTCAGGATTTAATTAAAAGCTATCCTATTGAATTGATGATGGTAGAAACAGATGGTCCATGGCCGTTTGAAGGGCGATTTCAACGGGAAATGACACATCCGAATATGATAAAAGAAGTGATTAAACAAATAGCAGAAATTAAACAGTTACCAATACAACATATAAAAGAACAAGTAGAACAGAATACGACATTATTTTATCGCGTATAAAATCAATGATAAAAATAAGCCCAAATGGTCATCCGACCTTTCGGGCTTTCCTTCATTACTCACAAGCTACGCCATCACCATCGCCATCCATGTGACTTCCATAACCAGGATCACCTTCATGCAAAGGAGTTACACCAGCTTCGCGAGCCTCTGTACAATTAGCATAATAAACATCTTCATCAGGTGTTTCAGTTTTTTGATTTTCTTGAGGGTCATCTTTGACTCCTTCATGGTTGAAACCATCATCAGTTACGTATCCATCGATACTCCAGATTCCAATCTCTGCTTCACGTGCTCGTTGTTCCGCTTGCTTCATTTCATCCTGGTGGATATAAGGAGGATCATAGACATAAGCATAACGTGCTAAGCCTTCTTCTAATAATAGTTGATTAAAATTTTCTCCATCGACCCAAATATAGCCAAGAAGTCGATCATATTTATCTCGTTCTGGCCCATCGAATTCGATTTGAATTTCTTTTTCTGCCAGTTTTTCCACTGCAAATTCAGATGCTTCCGGACCAAAAGGTTGAACAGGAAGGTTAGGGTGTTTTGTTTCAGGTGTATCGACTAATAAAAGTCTTACTGTTTCTTCCTGACCATCTAATTCAATCTGGACCGTATCACCATCGACTACACGACTAACAGTAGCCGTGGCGAAATGTTCATCATCTGGTGTTTCTGCATGCTCAGGCTTTTCTGATGGTGTCTTTATTTCCTGAGACATTGTTTCTTCAGTAGTATTGTCCGCTGCGGTTGGATCAGTTTGTTCCTCTTCGATTGTTGCAGTACCACACCCGGCTAGTATGGTCATCACAATAAGTAAACTGATCAGCCATTTTTTCATTAACATGATGTATCCCCCAGTTGTCTCTTTGAAAATAAGTTTACTATATGAAGGAATAGTTTAAAAGCCTTTTTTCAGTTATGATAGGAAGGGAAAGGAGTATTCTATGAAAAAAATAGTTATCATTTTGATTGGACTGGCGTTAACTTTTTTTGTTATACATACAATCGCTATAACTATTGATGGATTAACTGATGAAAACGAACGGTCAGAAGTGGGCGTAGTCCTTGGTAATAAAGTGAAGGAAGATGGGACGCCTTCAGCTTGACTACAAGCTCGTCTTGATAAAGCCTACCATTTGTATAATAATAACTTACTAGAAATGATTATTGTCAGTGGTGGCATTGGTAGAGAAGGATATGATGAATCAGTAGTAATGAAAGCATATTTAATGGAAAAAGGAGTACCTGAATCATCGATCATAACGGATAACAATGGCTATAATACCGAAATGACAGCAGAGAACAGTTTGGAGATTGCTCAAAAACATGATTTGTCAACAGACCATATAACGGTTATTACGCAATTTTTTCATATTTCCAGGACTAAATTGGCTATGAAACAGCAAGGGTTTGAGGAAGTATACGGATCATATGCAGAATATTTTGAATGGCGAGATATTTACTCAACCATTCGCGAATTTCCCGCCTTTTATAAATATCTTGTATTCTAAACTCCTTCATCTTTCTTAAATTGACGGTAAAAAGTCTACTCTAGGAATTACATAAATCTTGAATGTTTTGTGAAGAATCTAGGTAAAAGTAGATAAGTAAGGAAACAAATCGTTATAATGGAGCTATAGCTCACAATCTAGCCATATAAATTGCCAATACACCTGCCACCTTTGATTTCTATATGTTGCAATTCGGCCTATCTATTGGATTTGACTCACAGAATGTGATTAAAATTACATGAATCTGGTGGGGAATCGTTTAAGATGTAAGTGGTTAACAAACTAAATGGAATAGAAAGGGGAAAAACAATCATGAAAAAAATACTTTTAACCATGATGACATTATCATTAGCACTTGTGCTTGCAGCTTGTGGTAGCGGTGATGATGAAGGAAGTTCAAATAACAATGAAGAAGCTGCGAGTGGTGATGGTGAAACAGTAGATATCCAGGCTTCTAACTGGCAATTTGATCAAGAAGAATATACGGTACCAGCCGGTGAAGTTACGGTAAACTTAACAAATGAAGAAGGTTTTCATGGTATTGAAATAGAGGGTACTGATATTGCATTGGATGACGCAGGTTCTCAAACTGCAACACTTGAACCAGGTGAATATACTATTAGATGTTCGATTCAGTGTGGTCCTGGTCACGACGATATGGTGGCAACCTTAATAGTAGAATAGTAAATAATAAAAGGTCCCTTACATATAGTTAGGGGATCTTTTTGTATTTAAGGATATTTAAAGCGAAGGGATATAAATCGTTGTATTAAAATATTTCGAACAGGTGCTCTAAACGCTTCTTATGTTAGAATGTTAGTATGAATGACTATCTACAAAAAAAGGGGTTTCTTATGAATATCCATATTTTATATGAAGACAATCACTTGTTAATGGTGGAAAAACCAGTCAATGTACCTGTACAGAAAGATCAAAGTAATGATGAGGATTTTCTCACTATTTTAAAGGAAGATATCAAAATCCGTTATCAGAAGCCTGGTAATGTTTATTTAGGGCTAGTCCATCGGTTAGATCGACCAGTTGGTGGGGTGATGGTATTTGCGAAAACATCAAAGGCTGCATCCCGATTATCTGATACAATCCGAAAAAATGAATTAGATAAAACATATTTAGCTGTTGTCAGAGGGGTTCCGTCACCAGCTGAGGAATGGGTCGATTTTTTGTGGAAAGATCGTCGTCACAATATTGTCACGGTTTCGTCAAAAAATAATTCAAAAGCAAAAAAAGCGGTGCTTGATTATCAACTTTTAGCTAGTGATAAAGGTTTGAGTTTGGTAAAAATTAATTTACATACTGGTCGCCCACATCAAATTCGAGTTCAGTTTGCTTCACGTGGATATCCGCTATACGGCGATCAGAAATATGGGAAAAAGGTAAACAAGCCTGGTCAGCAAATTGCGTTATGGTCGCACGAATTACGACTTAATCATCCTGTGCGTAAAGAGGAAATCAGTGCGGTGTCCTTTCCGCCTAATCAGTTCCCATGGTCAAATTGGAAAGCTCTGCTTACAAAAGAGAGAGAGGTAGAATAGTATGGAGTTTGGTGTGTATAGTTTATCTGAAATCTTAGAAAATCCGAAAACAAAAGAAACGATAACAACGAAAGAGCGAGTCGATATGTTAGTGGAAATGGCTCGATATGCAGATAAAATAGGATTAGACTTCTTTGGTGTGGGTGAGCATCATCGTCTGGATTACGCTGTTTCCTCGCCGCAAATGTTGCTTGCTGCCATTTCTCAGCAAACGAGTAAGATTAAATTAACAGCCTTGACCTCCTTATTAAATACAGCGGATCCCGTACGATTATTCGAAGATTTTGCGACCTTAGATTTGTTAGCAGGCGGTCGTGTGGAATTTACGGCAGGGAGAGGTGCATTTGTCGAATCCTTTCCGTTGTTTGGTTACAGTGAAAAGGATTATGATGACCTCTTTGACGAACATTTACAACTATTTTTACAGCTGAATCAACAAGAAAGAGTAACATGGGAAGGTAGATACCGACCAGCTTTACAAGCGGCAGAGATTGCGCCACGCCCGATACAGAACACGTTACCGGTTTCGATCGGAGTTGGTGGAACGCTTGAGAGTGCCGAGCGAGCAGGGCGCAATGGCTGTGGTTTAACCATTGTGATGATTGGTGGAATTGCTAAAAAGTATCAACGATTAGTGCACCGTTATCATGAAGTCTATCAAGGGGAAAGTCCAGTAGTTGCGATTGCTGGTCATACAATGATTCGTGAAACAGAAACGAAGTTAGAACACGACTTCTATCCCTATTATGCTAACTATTGGAAACATTTAACGAAACAAGGAATTGGTGGAGCAATGGGTGCTGCTCGAACTGATTTAGAATTTATCACGAGTAAAGAATCAACATTATTTGTAGGAACACCAGAACAAATCGTAGAAAAAATAATCTACCAACATCAATTGTTTCATCATGATCGATTTTACGCACAAGTTGATTTTGGTGGGCAACCGATCGAATCCATCAAAGAAACAATGGATTTACTAGTCCATAAAGTTATCCCAGAAGTAAATAGAAGGTTGAAAGATGGTACAAATAAATAATGGATTGGACAGTAAACGCTCATGATGAACATGAGCGTTTACGCGTGTACCAATAGGTGTGTAGGATGTTACCGTTGAATTAGTATCGGCACCTGTATGGAGTCCTTCACAGATGAGTTCAACAACCAAAAAGCAATTATTTGGTTAACATTATGAATTCCCCGCTACTTATGGTAGGATTAATGAATGAAAGCGGTTAAATAGTTTATTCAAAAAGTCACTTCTAAACTTTTTTGAACACACACTTAAAGGGGGATGTCATGAACTATAATAAAATTCGAATACCATTGCTGACAGTATTAGTCGTGATGATGATATTAGACTTAACAGGTGTTATTCATGTTCCGGCGATTGTTATTTTTATTATTGCAATTGCGTTACTGTGGTATAACATCCATATTCGAAGAAATGTATCGAATCAACATAATAAAAATAAGAAAAAATAAGAAGAGGACAATCAAAAAATTGTCCTCTTTTTAGTTTGTTTTTGGCTAATATGGGAAAGTTAAAAAATAATATCGAATAGGAAGGTGTGAAAAACAATGAGACATCGACTGATTGATTGGCCGACATTTATTGGAGCATTTTTACTGTTACTAGCAGTAGTACTACCGCTTGTTTTATTTCCGGAAGAAGGAAAAGAAATTGTTGGTATGGCTAATACTTTTATGACCACTAATTTTGGTGTGCTGTATTTAGCGATGGGTCTCATTATATTTGCTTTTCTTTTATATGTTGCATTTAGTAAGAATGGTCACGTGAAATTGGGAGATGAGGGTCAAGAACCTGAATTTAATACTTTTTCATGGGCCGCAATGTTATTTGCAGCAGGTATTGGTTCTAGTATTTTGTACTGGTCTGTTATTGAATGGGTATATTACTATCAAGGACCTCCATTCGGTTTGGCAGGAGAATCAACGGAGGCAATTCAGTGGGCGACTGCCTATGGTATTTTTCACTGGGGACCGATAGCTTGGGCGATTTATACATTACCGGCATTACCAATCGCGTACTTTTTCTATGTTCGTAAGAAACCTGTATTAAAAGTAAGTGAAGCAGTTAGACCAGTTTTAGGCGGTTTGGTAGATGGACCATTAGGTAAAATTATCGATATTTTCTTTATTTTTGGATTGTTAGGTGGAGCAGGAACTACACTAGCTTTGGGAACTCCAATGATTGCAGAAGGAGTTCACTATTTGACAGGCTGGCCTGTTACCTTATGGTTACAAGCAGTTATCATGCTTGTCTGTACAACCATTTTTGCGGTAAGTGCCTACTCTGGTCTACGGAAAGGTATTAAGCTGTTAAGTGATATTAACTTATGGCTAGCACTTTTTATTCTAGCCTTTATTCTCGTACTTGGTCCTACCCGTTTCATTGTGGAGACAACCTTCAACTCTTTAGGGATTTTGTTAGATAACTTCTTTAAAATGGCAACATGGGTAGAACCGTTCGGAAATTTGGATGAGTTCACTGAATCTGGTTTCCCAGAAGCATGGACTGTCTTTTATTGGGCATGGTGGCTAGTATATGCACCGTTTGTTGGCTTGTTTGTGGCCCGTATCTCGAGAGGGCGTACGATCCGTGAGATGATATTTGGTACGATGGTATACGGCACGTTAGGTTGTGTACTTTTCTTCGGAATCATGGGCAACTTTGGCTTGCATTTACAGTTAACAGGACAATTTGACGCAATGAGTTATATTAATGACTTTGGCGCACCAGCAACAATTATCGCGATTATTGGCCAACTTCCACTTCCAGGATTAATGGTTGCAGCCTTTACAATTCTCGCAATCATTTTTCTAGCAACGACGTTTGATTCATCCTCATTTATCTTAGCATCTGTTGCGCAAAAGGAAGTTGAAGATGAGCCATTGAGATGGAACCGACTATTTTGGGCATTTACATTATGTATTATGCCACTTACATTAATGTTCCTTGGTGGTTTAGATACTTTACAGACAGCTAGTATTGTGGGTGGTTTTCCATTAATTTTTATTATGTTCTTACTAGCATGGTCATTTATGCGAGCATCGAATCGTGATATTACCGCGTCTGATGATTATGAATCACCAACCATTTATATTAAACGTTGGAAAAAGAAAAAGAAGAAACGATCCCCGTTAGAAGTATTAAAAGACCAAAATCCAGATCCACCAGAAGATTAAAAAATTGCGATCAGCTCTGAAGCTGGTCGTGTTTTTTATAATATAGGAATGTATATAATCCGCGGTATCAACGCATTTTTAAGCAGAGTAGCCATTTTGAAATAGCTTGTACAGGAAACCATTGCTGCGGCTGTCCACTTCCCTTTCCGCCATCCCCTCTCTTTATAAGAAAGAAAATTTTTAACAGATGTCTTTACACGTGTATGATTATCTGTATAATAAGAATCATGACACGAAAGGATAGGTGAGAGAAGTGAATCAAAAAGAGAAATTTTGGGGACTTATTATTTTGCTTGTTGTTATTCTTGGTTATGTGATTCCTTACACATTCCTCAGTGATGTCACGAAATGGTATGGCAGCTTTTTAGTCTGGTCGATCTTAGCTGTTATCACCATTTTGGCGAATTACTTCTTAACAACTGATTGGAGTGACGAGGAATGAGCACAACATTGGTTTGGTCAACGATTACCATTTATGTGGTGATTGCTATTGTCATTGCCTATTTATCAAGAAATGGTAGACAAAACAGTATGTCTGGATACTTTTTAGGAGAACGAAAATTAAATGGTTTTGTTTCAGCTTTAAGTTATAGTGCTACGACTTATAGTGCTTTTATGTTAGTTGGACTGGCAGGCCTTACTTACAATGGTGGTGTTGGTGCCTTAGGGTTTGAAATTATTTATTTTATGGGAGTTTCCCTTGTTGCTATATTTGGTCCACGCTTTTGGCTAGTAGGTAATAAGTATGGTTATGTAACACCATCCGAAATGTTAGGTGACCGTTATCAGAATAGATGGGTAGCTATCGTTTCGGCGATTGCCAGCTGTTTATTTTTAATTCCGTACAGTGCTGTTCAGTTAACAGGAATCGGCTATTTGCTACAAGGTGTGACGAATGATGCGATACCTTATACTATAGGTGTTATTATTGCAACGGTACTAGCACTGATCTTTTCTTATATTGCGGGGATTCGATCAGTGGCATGGACCGATTCCTTACAATCATTAATCATGATCATTACTTCAACTATTGTCGTCATTTTAATTGTCAATAGTTTAGGTGGTGTGAGTGGATTTTTTTCATCAATTGAAGTCAATGATCCACAAGCATTAGCTGTTCCGGGCAATGGGTTTTTTAATTTCTGGACGTTTTTAGGTTTAACGATACCGTGGTTTTTCTTTAGTATATCCAATCCACAAGTAAGTCAGCGATTATTTATGCCAGCTTCATTAAAAAGTTTGCGTCATATGTTAATAGGATTTTTAGTGTTTGGACTTATATATACGGTTGTATCTGTTGTCTGGGGCTTCTCTGCATCTATTCTGTTCCCTGGTTTAGAAAATGCGGATTTAGCAACTCCGATGTTGTTATCTTCTGAAGTCGTTCCACCGATTTTAGGTGTGATCGTAATGGTTGGAATTATGGCTGCTGCAATTTCAACCATTGATTCGATTTTACTAACATTATCATCTTTATTTTCACGAGACGTATATCGTAATGTGAAAGGGGACGCAGACGATCGTAAGCAATTATTAATCGGTAAAATCGTTATTCCGGTAATTGCTGTATTAGCCTTTTTATTTGCTCAATTGGAGCTTGATTTAATTGCTGTTCTTTCAGTTGCTTCTTCAGCTGGATTAATTGTTGTTGTTCCGGCAATCATCGGGACTTTCTTCTGGAAACGAGGTACAGCAGCTGGAGTTATCGTCAGTGTTACCATCAGTAGTATTCTGGTGATTTATATAGAGGCAACTGGCGGATTGTTACTTGGTTTGAAATCTGGTATCTGGGGAATTGTGGTTGCAACAGCTTTATTTATAGTAGTTAGTTTAATGACACAACCACCCGAACAAAAAGCAAATGAATTTATTGAATATGTAAAAGAACGAATGAAAAGTAAGAAGTAGTCAGTTATTACTGGCTGCTTCTTTACTTTTTATCACTTATATCTTATACTTGTAAAGTTGTTTATTTACCTAGGTAAATAAAATGGAAGGGAGTAAGAACATGGATACGAGTCATTTGTTGCACTTATATCATCAAAAACTGCGAATGTTTCAAAATGAATTAAACATAACGTTAAAACAGTTTGGACTGTATCATTCTCAATGGACAATTCTTTATACCTTATATCAAAAGGGGAAGATGACACAGACTGAAATCTGGCAATATTTAAAGGTAGAAGCTCCAACCATCACGAGAACATTAGTAAGGATGGAGCAAAGTGGTTGGGTTGAGCGGAAAATCGGAACTGACAAACGAGAACGGATTGTCACATTAACGGAGAAAGCAACATCAACCTATCCGGAAATTATTCAAGCAGTGAAACAAACAGAAGAATTATTTTTGGAACAATTATCAGAACAGGAAAAACTTACTTTACAACACCTTCTAGAAAAACTATCAATAGAAAGAGATGAATAGGTATGTCCCAACCAAGAATATGGACGAAGAATTTTATAAGTATAGCGGCAGTGAATCTGTTTATTTTTATCTCATTTTATACGTTACTAACGACATTACCGTTGTATGTGATTGATAAGTGGGGGGCTACGGAGGCACAAGGTGGTCTCGTTGTCACTGCCATGCTGTTAGCTGCGATATTGTTAAGACCATTTTCAGGTACCATTCTCGATAAATTTGGCAAACGCAAAATGTTATTAATCAGTAGTATCCTTTTTGCGATGACGATGATTTTTTATTTATTTGTAGACTCTTTTATGACAATGCTGGTACTTCGATTTATACACGGGTTATCATTTGCGATTGTTACAACCGTAACATCTGCAATTGCTGCAGATATTGTACCAGCCAAAAGGCGTGGAGAAGGACTTGGGTACTTTACAATGGCAATGAACTTAGCGGTTGTTTTTGGTCCCTTTATAGGTCTTACCGTTATCCAATTTACTTCGTATCATAACTTATTTCTTATGCTTAACCTGTTTACGGTCTTAAGTGTAATCTCTAGCTTTTTCGTTCAAGCGAAAGAGGTAGAATCAACCGTTCAACCAAAAGGAACTTCATTTAAGTGGAAAGAATTACTTGAGAAAGAAGCAGTCTCTATTTCCTTTATTGGCTTATTGATTGCTTTTGCTTATGCGAGTATTGTTTCCTTTATCTCTGTTTATGCTAATGCACGTGGATTAGATCATGTATCCAATTACTTCTTTGTTGTGTTTGCAGTAACGATGCTTTTATCAAGACCATTTTTAGGGAAACAGTTCGATCTTCGAGGACCAAAGCCAGTCATTATTCCTTGTATGGTTTTATTTTCATTAGGGTTATTCATGCTAAGCTTTTCTAATCAAGCGGTAACGTTTTTGATTGCTGCTGCTATAATTGGTGTCGGTTATGGCTCATTGTTGCCATTTTTCTTAACGTTAGCTGTCTCCAGAGTGAAGCAACATCGTACTGGACATGCAACAGCAACCTTTTATACTTTATATGATTTAGGGATCGCATTAGGCTCTTATATCCTCGGTATAGTTGTTAGTTTAATGGGCTTTACCAATATGTTTATTATGTTAGCTGTTTTTGTAGGAATGATTCTATTTCTATTTTTCTATCTTAATCGGAGAGCATAATAAAGTGCTGAGCACTGTGATAAATTGTTTTTCCCTATATCTTCTATTAAAATAATCATTAGAAGCAAATCAATTTAATAGGGGGTCTTAAATTGGCAGGTATTAAATATGAGATTATAGAAGAAGTCGCTGTTCTTTCAGAATCATCAAAAGGATGGCGAAAGGAAGTAAATCTTATCAGTTGGAATGATCGTGAACCAAAGTATGATATTCGTGATTGGTCACCAGATCATGAAAAAATGGGCAAAGGCATAACTCTGACTCCAGAGGAATGGCAAGCTTTAAAATTATTTGTGAAAGATCAATGATTGTTTAATCCGGTATCCTATGAAAAGGAACCGGTTTTTTTCTGTAACCATTATCTATGTTTTGTAATACGTATACAGCTACACTTTACATAATATCATTTTCTGCAAAAAAAAAATAAGCTATCGTACAAACGTCATAATAGGCGATTTGCCAGTGATTAAAAGCATTTTAATAGTTACAAAACACCAAAAAAGTTTGTCAGATTTTCTTACAAAAGTCATGACGATATATTTCGGTCTATTGTAGGATTGTTAATAACAAAAGATGTTAAATAAAGTTACATGGAAAAGGGGAAATGAAAAATGGCAACAATTGCTCCAGAGAAAACAGTGGACACTGTCTCGCAACTAGAAACGATTAAAGAAGAAATCAAAACAAAACATGTAGAATTACTACATTTACAATTTGTTGATATCGAAGGAACATTAAAACAGGTGACGGTAACAGCAGAACAATTAGATGATGTTGTCGAAGGAAAAACAATGTTCGACGGTTCATCTATTACAGGGTTTACACCGATTAATAAATCAGACTTATACCTATTACCAGATCTAAACTCATTCGCAGTATTACCGTGGACAGAAGAACCAGATTACTCAGAAGCACGTTTTTTATGCAGTGTCACAAATCCTGATGGTTCTTTGTTCGAAGGAGATCCGCGAAATATTCTAAAAAAAACAATAGATGACGCTAAAGAAAAAGGCTTTTCGGTTAATGTAGGTCCAGAATTAGAATTCTTTTTATTTGAAGCAGATGAAAAAGGACAGCCAACTCAACAAGTACATGACCAAGGTGGCTATTTCGAACCAGCACCATACGATTTAGGTGAGCGTGTTCGTTTGGAAATCTATAAAACTTTGAAAAAGATGGGCTTTACCATTGAAGCTTCTCACCATGAAGTTGCTCAAGGGCAACACGAAATTAACTTTAAATTCGATGATGCACTAACAACTGCAGATAATGCTACTACATTTAAGTGGGTTGTAAAAACTGTAGCACAGCAATTCGGTCTACGCGCTACATTCATGCCAAAACCGGTATTTGGTGAAAATGGTAACGGCATGCACGTGAACATGTCGCTATTCGATGAGAAAGCAGGGAAGAATGCTTTTTATGATGAGTCTGATTCTCGTGAGTTATCTGAAACAGCCTATTCATTTATCGCTGGTTTGTTACACCACGTACCATCATTTGTTGCATTTACAAATCCGTTAGTAAACTCGTATAAACGTTTAGTACCAGGTTATGAAGCACCTTGTTATATCGCATGGTCTGCGTCTAACCGTTCTGCATTAGTTCGTATTCCAGCTACGCGTGGCGCGGGAACTCGTGTTGAAATTCGTTGTCCAGATCCAAGCGCTAACCCTTACTACGCTTATGCTAGTATTGCAGCGGCTGGTATCGATGGTGTGGAAAAATCATTACAAGCACCTACAGAAACAGTAGATGATATCTTTAGCATGAGTGATGAAGAACGTGAAGAGCGTGGTATTGAAAACTTACCGACAACATTAGGTGAGTCCATTCAAGCATTAAAAACCGGTGAAATTGGTAAAAAAGTTCTTGGTGACTATGCGTTAAATGAATACTTATCATTGAAACAAGATGAGTGGGATAGTTATCGTATAGCCGTTACAGAATGGGAATTAGATCGATATCAAGCGAAATTTTAATCGAAGTAGTGAATAGTCTGAATTCCAATCGGATTCAGACTATTTTTTTTGAATAAAACAATATGTGCGGTTACAATTAATGTAAAGAGAGGGGAATCAAGATGGATCCTTTAGATATAATGATGCATGTAGATAAAGTGAAGCCTTATTTCCAAGCAATTTTCAGTGCGGATAGTCATGAAGTGACTGGTTATGAAGTGTTAGGTAGATTGGAAATTGATAATCAAGTTATTCCTTTAGGTTCATTTTTCCATGATACGAATGTTCCCGATGATTTCAAAATGGAAATCGATCAAAAGGTTCAAGACATGGCATTAAAACAGTATGTTGAGCAAGGAATGGATGAGCACTTGTATTTGAACGTGCATGCGAATTATTTTCTCTTAGATAAGGAAGATCAGTTTCTAAATCATCTGTTAAAATATCAGGAAAAAGGTCTTGATCTTTCCAAAATTGTAATCGAAATAACGGAGCATCAATTTCGTGGAGATATTGAACTGGTGACACACACATTCAAATATTTAAAAACGATGGGTGTGAAAGTAGCTATTGATGATCTAGGAACAGGAACAAGTAATTTAGATCGGATTAGCCTCATGGAACCAGATATTTTAAAAGTTGATTTGCAAGCCCTTCAAAGTGAATCAAATTCTAATGGTTTTCATGGCATCATTTATTCCCTATCATTACTTGCGCGTAAACTTGGAGCCGAATTATTATTTGACGGTATTACGTCCAATTATCACTTTCATTATGCATGGAGGAATAATGGCCGGTTTTACCAAGGAAGCTTTCTCTCCGAAACTTCTGATACCTTCGTGGCAAAAGACGTATTGAAAGCACGTTTTCGTCAAAATATCCAACAGTTTATTGAGGTGGAAAGATCCAAACTAACTACTAAATATCAGCTGACAGCCACACTAAATCAACAGGTTCAAGAAAAATGGCAGCTAGTGAAGAAGAATAAGAGTTTAGATGAACAAGTTGATAGTCTAGCAAAAGAAATGGAACATATCTTTTTTCGAATTTATGTAACAGATGAAGATGGGTTTCAGAAAACTGTTAACCTTGTTCATATGGATCAAGGCTGGGTCTGGGATGAGACGATTAAAGGGAAAAATTGGAGTTGGCGTCCGTATTTTATTGAAAATGTTATTCGTATGAAAGAAGATCAAGCTGGGATTCTTTCTGATCTTTACAATGATATCGAAACAGGTGATAGGATTCGTACTTTTTCCTATCCGTTAGCTGATTCCTTGTATTTATTTATGGATATTTCGCCGATGTATATGGATGAGAATGAAGATTTGTTGTGGTAATGAAAGGAGAAAACTGATTGATATCAAAACAGGCAATGATAATCGTTAATCCTAGTTCTGGTGAAGAAAAGAGTTCTTTATTTATAGACGATACTGAAAATATGCTAATGACAATGGGATACCAAGTTACAGTGAAAGAAACCAAGAAAGAAAGTGATGCGGAAAAATTTGCCGTAGAAGCATGTGAAAAAAAGGTGCACATCGTCTCAGTAATGGGTGGAGATGGAACTGTAAATGAAGTATTAAGTGGTATTGCAGAGAAAGAATATCGGCCAGTAATACATATAATTCCATTGGGTACCGTAAATAACTTTGCTAAAGCGCTTGATATCCCATTAAAGCCAAAAGAAGCAATACAAGTATTAGAAAATCCTGTTGAAAGAATAACTGACATTGGCAAAATTAATAACACTTATTTTATCAACCTTGTTAATTTAGGAGCAATTGCTGAAGCGACTTATGAGGTTACTTCAGAACAAAAATCCAAGCTCGGTTCACTGGCATACTTTATGGAGGGTGTGAAGCAATATACAAAACAAGACACATTTATTGTCACCGTAGAATATGAAAATGAAGTGAAACAGTTGGAAGCGATGCTTGTTCTTACTACAGTTACCGATACGATAGCAGGTTTACAACATGTAATGAGAGAAGTTAATCCAGATGATGGATACTTACATGTATTTGTAATTAAACAGATCTCGGGTTTTGATAGTGTTTCGATGCTCTCAAATTTATGGAATGGAATGTTAAAAGATCATCAACAGGTAGCTTATTACAAGGCTAAGTCTATCAAGATTGATACAAATCCTAAAAAGGTAGCTAATATAGATGGGGACGAAGGTTATCCAACCCCTTTGTCATTGTCTATTCTAGAGAAACACATAAAAGTATTATCCCAAAAGAACTAAACATGTAGAATTTCGAATCATCATTAACCTCCTTATCAAGCGGAGGTTTTTATTTTCAGACAAGAAAGTATAAAATCAGTGCAATGACTGCGTTAAGCCAAGTAGTTATTTTGATATGTTTATATGTATTTGCCAAGGCTCCGACTAATTACTTCACTTTCCGTGGGCGCGGCCTCAACTAACTTTGCAATGTGGATTTTCTGCTCGCGCTATTCCCTCAGGAGTCTACGTAATTAGTCTCCGCTATGAGAAGATGCAACAATTCTTGTCATAAGTAATAGATTCACTTATGACAATGGGTTGAAAATTGCTATTTGTAAAAACAACCAGTTACCTCAGGGTAGCGTTGTAAAGCATGATCATAGGGAAGAGCAACCTCCACGTAAAAGGAAGTGGGCAGTCGAAGCGGTGGTCAAGCTTTTCAAATATTTCATAATTACTACCAAAATAATCGACATCCAATTAGCATTTTAAAACGTACCGGCGAGGTTTGCCGGTTTTTCTTAGTATGTAAGGAAAGTATAAAATTTGCGCATAGGTCTAGCTCCGAGTGCCAAAAATTAGGCGACTTCACGAATCACCCTACGATAAGTCATCATCGGTTCGCTTTTCTCAGTGATTCCTTTATCTCAGTTTATTAGCTCCAGCCGCTACGTTTTTAAGCGGGCGCTCTGCGCTTTTCTTATGGAGATGAAATATTTACTTAATAGCAGATTATTCTTTGTATGAACTGGATTGCAAAAAAGTGATAATAGGATAAAAAAGTGATATTAAATTACTTAATCCATAATAAGAATCGGATTTTTTCAACTATTCAGTATAAAGGACAAAAAATGAATATTGTAGGAAAAATGAAAGCGTTTTATATTTTGTTTAAGCCGTTACAGCAGGTGACGAGATTAATTAGGAGGGGGTGAATAACTCATCACGATTTCACGAAAGCGTTTATTATTCTTTTATGATGAAAAAGGGGAGGAATTAGAATTGAAAATGAAAAAGAGTCTTGTATTGTTATTATTTAGTTTATTACTTAGTTCCATGTTAGTAGCGTGTAGTGACGATACTGATACTAATAGTTCTACAGAAGAGGGTGGGGACGATGCATTTTCTGAAACTAATTCAGGTGATGGATCTGAAGGTGCATTCGACATTTCCATTATGACGACATCCCATTCACCAGAACCTCCAGGAAATGATAGTCCTGTTGTAGAAGCGATAGGGGAATTTACTAATACTAATTTAGATATTACCTTTGTTCCAAATAGTAATTATGATGAACGTTTTAATATCACACTTGCATCTGGAGATCTTCCATCATTAATCTTAACAGGAAAAACGTCGAGTTTTATAAATGCTGTTCATGATGGTGCATTTTGGGATTTAACGGATTATCTTGACGATTATGAAAATTTAAGTCAAATGAATGATATTGTGCTTAATAATATCTCCATTGATGGGCGAATTTATGGAATTTACCGTTCCAGACCATTAGGACGTATGGCTGTTTCAATTAGACAAGATTGGCTCGATAACTTAGGGCTGGAAACACCGACTACAATTGATGAATTCTATGATGTGCTGTATGCCTTTACACATGATGATCCTGATGGAAATGGACAAGATGATACACTCGGTACAATTGTTTCAGAATATGAAGGCCCATGGGATATCATGCAAACATGGTTTGGTGTTCCTAATAAATGGGGGATTGCAGATGATGGTTCACTCTATCCTCACTTCCAGGATCCTAACTATCGAGATGCCTTAGATTTCTTTAAGAAAATGTATGATGAAGGGTTAGTAAATGAAGATTTTGCGGTAATGGACCCAGCTAAATGGCATGATGCTTTTGTGAATGGAGAAGCAGGAACCATTGTCGACGTAGTAGATGCTGCAAGTAGAAATCAAGATCAAATGATTGATGCAGACCCATCATTAGAAGGGGCGGTAGATGTATTTGGCGCTGTAGAGGGACCAAATGGATTATTTAATCTGCCTACTTCCGGATATAACATGATGTATGCTATTTCTAAACAGACTGTTGAAACGGAAGAAGAGCTGCATAAAGTATTACAATTTATGGATGATATGAGTACCGAAGAAGGTCAAACCTTAGCGTTTAATGGTATTGAAGGTAGACATTATGAAATAGAAGATGGTGTTTACACACCAACGACTGATCAGTCATTGATTTATGAACATGAAGATACCAACCAATTGTTAACCTTTGTGCCAGAAGATCGTTATTTAGAAAAACCACTTCAAGAACTGGAAGAAAAAGAAGAAGAAGTATTAGAAGCAAATGAAGAAATAGTTGTCGGAAACCCTGCTGAACCGTTCGTTTCTGAGATTTATAGTCGTCAAGGTGAACAATTGGATAACATTATCTTAGATGCAAAAATCCAATATATTGTAGGCCAAATTGATGAAGCCGGATTGGATGAAGCGGAAGAATTGTGGATGAATTCAGGTGGTAAAGAGTATATAGAGGAAATAAATGAACTATATCAAGCAACACAATAATTTCTTATGATTGTTGGATTGGATATCTGTTGTCTACGCTTGATAGCGTAAATAACAGATATCCGCTTATTAAGGGGGGAAACCATTGGCACAGCTAAGTATGAAGTCTAAAAAGGCAAAAAACGATGTCGTTGTCTCGACAAGTCAATTAACTAATATGCAAAGAATATTGCGTGATAAATGGCTATATTTTTTATTAATCCCAGGTGCTTTATATTTTATTCTCTTTAAATATTTACCCATGTGGGGAGTATTGATGGCCTTCCAAGACTATTCACCATTTAGGGGTTTTTGGGCTAGTGATTGGGTTGGTTTTGACCATTTTATCAACTTCTTTCAGAACCCTGACTTTATAAGGCTTTTACGTAACACATTAATTTTAGCTCTATATGATCTGATATTTTTCTTTCCCGCTCCAATTATTGTAGCTTTACTATTAAATGAAGTCAGAATGCAATTTTTTAAACGGACAATTCAAACATTGGTTTATGTACCTCACTTTATGTCATGGGTTATTATCGCTAGTATTACGTACGTTTTTTTAACCACTAGTGGTGGCGCGGTGAACGCAGTAGTAGAATTTTTTACTGGTGAGAAAATTAACTTTCTTTCGAGTCCAGACTGGTTCCGACCAATGATTATTGCACAAGTAATTTGGAAAGAAACAGGCTGGGGCACGGTTATCTTTTTAGCAGCATTAGCAAGTGTTAGTGCCGAACAATATGAGGCAGCGATCATGGATGGTGCGGGACGCTTCAGAAGAATGTGGCACGTTACCTTACCAGCATTAAGGAGTACCATTGTCATTTTATTAATATTACGATTAGGTAATTTTTTAGACCAAGGTTTCCAGCAAATCTACTTAATGACCAATTCATTAAACAGAGATGTTGCAGATGTATTTGACACATATGTTTATTTTGTTGGTATCACCCAAGGTATGTTTAGTTATAGTACGGCAGTTGGCCTGTTTAAAGCAGTTGTTGGGATTATCCTGATATATGGTGCAGATTATTTTGCCAAGAAAATGGGGCAAACAGGTCTATTCTAATAGAAGTGTCAATCAAAGGGGGAAGCTCATATGCACAAAATGCACAATACACCATTAGGACGAGTATTTGATGTGTTTAACCATATCGTTTTAATATTAATGGGGTTAGTAACATTTATACCATTTGTTTATGTAATCGCTGCATCGTTTGCTACTGAGGCAGAAATAGCAGCCAGACCTTTTTTTCTAGTACCTGAAACGATTACTACTGCGGCATATGATTATATATTTTCGACCAATACATTTGTTCGTAGTATCGGGGTTTCTGTGCTAGTCACCGTATTAGGTACATTAGTAAGTTTGTTATTAACGATGTCTATGGCTTATCCAATATCTAGAAAAAATTTGTTAGGGCGTAATATTATCTTAAATTTGGTTGTGTTTACGATGGTATTCAATGGTGGTATGATTCCAACCTATATCGTTGTTCGAAGTTTAGGATTATTAGATTCATTATGGGCATTAATATTACCGGTCGCGATCAACCCATTCTATCTGATCATTGTCAAAAGTTTCTTTCAAAACCTTCCAACAGAATTGGAAGAGGCTGCTCGTATTGATGGCTGTTCAGATATGGGGGTGTTTTGGAGAATTGTCATTCCGCTATCCAAACCAGTAATCGCAACATTTACTCTGTTCTATGCGGTATTTTACTGGAATGATTTCTTCAATGCCTTACTATATATTAGTGATAGTGCAAAATGGCCGGTCCAATTATTATTACAACAATTAATAATGGTCGCCAATGTAGACTTTGGTACAATGGATACGATGCTCACTGATCCACCTGAAGAGTCTTTGAAAATGGCAGTAGTAGTAGTAGCAACACTTCCGATACTTGTGTTCTACCCATTTTTGCAAAAACATTTCGCAAAAGGAATTTTACTAGGATCTGTGAAAGGATAATATAGTTCTATTTTCCTTAATTCTTCTTTATATCATGATAACGCTTACAAAATGTGATATGCTTATAGGAATAAGAGGTGGGCGTAAATGAATTTTTGGACAAAGATTAGAAATTGGATCGATAACCGGTGGAGTAGTAAGTATTTTCGCAAAAGCTTTTTAATGATTCTTTTTATCACTTCCATACCAGGTATTGTTTCCGCCATTGGCATTTATACGTTTGGATTATATTCTACTGAAGAAGAATTACGAAAAATTCACGTGGAGGAAATTAATGATCGTGCCCAGAATATTGATGATCAATTTACCTATCTAGAAGAATCATTAAGTTATTGGGCTTTTGAACCGATTTTTAATTCTCAGTTAACAAATATGGATTATGTCAGCGAATTTCAGAAAACGAGAGACTTGAAGCAAAAGTTACTGATATTACAAGGGAGTCATCCACTAATTGATGAAGTAGAGCTTTTCGTAAATGGTCGAGATCCGATATTACTGTCACCATACTTAAGTTTTATCAAGGATCACAATATGGAAGATGCTTACCAATCATTACTATTGGGCAGTCAGAATGTTACCTGGGACCAGGAAGAACAGTTTATTGAAAATACTAAGTACACGAATGATATTGTCTTAACACATCAAATACCTGGTGTTGTTAATCATCCATTCGGTGCTATTATTGTGAAAATTGATAAACAGAAGTTGGCTTCATTAATCGAAACGTTAACTCCATATAGCGACGGATTTACGATGTTATTTAATCAGGATAATGAAGTATTACTATCTACGGCAGAAAGTAATCATGAGGATTTAGCGAATGTTTTATCAAATGAACTTAACAAAAATCAAAATAAAAGTAGTTCCTTTCAATTAGATTGGGAGAATGAAACTTTTTCAGTTTCATCCGGGCAGTTTGATCGAATAGGCTCAACATGGACTTATGTTTCGGCGGCGCCAATAACTGCTATTACATCCCCTATCGTTACCATATCGAAAGTTATCATGGTCGCTAGCTTGTCGATATTAATTTTAGCATTTTTGATGACTTGGTTTGCATCTAATCGATTATATAAACCGGTTCGTAATTTGGTCAATTCACTTACAACCCCAGACAAACAGAAGGTAAAGACAGATGAGTTTAAACAAATTCATGAGCAGTTTCATGCCTTAACAGACGAAAGGCGTCATTTAGAAGAAAGGTTATCAGAACAAATACCACAATTAAGGCAAAATTTCTTAGTTCAATTAACAAAGGGATACTTATACGATTACAGCGAAAATGCTTTAAAACAAAGGATGGAGAAATACGGTTGGAGTGTGAAGGATCATACGTTTGTCCTTTTAGATATTCAGCTTACAGGGATGTATGACGCAGATAAAGTAAATGAAGAGGATGACAGCTTATTAACATTCGCAATGGCTAATATCGCAGAAGATATTACGAAAGAACAATTTCAACAATACACCATTTTAAATAATTATGACCTATCAGCGGGAATCTTTCTAATCGTTCCCAACAATAAAGAGAGTTTACCAACATCACTTCATAAGTTAGCAGAAAATATTACAGAAGCAATAAATAAGGTTTTAGCCTTGAAGGTGACGATAACGATAAGTTCTAAAACAGAGCAAGTGAAACAAATCAGTCATTTGTTTGAGGAAATAGGGCGTGGAAAAAGATACAGGGAGTTTGAAAATCAAAATCAAATTATCCATTTAAATGAATTGCAGGAAAGAGAATATAAGAAGAAGTTGTATTATCCGTTCGAATTGGAAAAGGAGATTATTCAATGTATAAGAAGAGGTCGTACGAATGAAACGGAAGCATTTATTCGTCAATTTTTCAATTATTTAGTTGAAAACGGTAATAAAGAATTAAATGTGCAAGCTAGTATAATGCAATTATATAGTACGATTCAACATGAAATATTACATTCTGGTATTGATCCTACTGTACTCTATAATGGGAGAAATATGTATGAAGAGCTTGCACAAATACGAGAAAGAGAATGGATTGTTAGATGGTTAGTAGATAAGGTAATACAACCATATGTTGACTTTGTAGAGAATAATATGAATATTGAAATGAAACATCTAGTAGATGAGGTTACATTATATATACATGAAAATTATATGGAAGATATCTCCTTAGAAATTTGTGCGGATCAAGCTGATACGACTGCATATACATTAAGTAAAGCATTTAAAAAAGTGCTAGGTATTAATTTTATAGACTACCTAACAAGGATACGCCTTGATCAAGCGAAAGAATTATTAATGAATTCAAACTTAAAAATTAATGAAATAGCAGAGAGTGTTGGATATCGCCACAGTTATTTTAATCGTATTTTTAAAAAACATGTAGGTGTACCTCCAAGTCAGTATAGAAAAATAAAATCAAATAGCTCTTAAATATATAGAGGGGGGATTAATTTGAGTCAGCTATTATGGAACCAATTTAAAAATCCAGAATCTGAGTACTCACCAATGCCATTTTGGTTTTGGAATGATCAATTATCCAAAACCGAACTAAAAAGGCAAATCCACGATTTTAAAGAGAAAGGTGTCGAAGGGTTTGTACTGCATCCACGAATAGGGTTACCAGATAATTTGGAATATTTATCGGATACATTTATGGAATTTGTAAAATTTGCTGTTACCGAAGCAGATAAACTAGGTATGCATGTTATTTTATACGATGAAGCAATGTATCCATCAGGTGCGGCGAATGGTAAAGTAGTAGAAAGAAATCCACATTTTGCTAGTAAAGGTTTAAAAGCTATTGAGCAGCAACTGACATTCCAAAATAATAAACTTACAATGAAGCGATCAGATCGGTTAGTAGCTTTATTTTTAGTACGAAAAATAGAGCGAGTGATCGATCGTAACAATATATATTGCCAGTATCCATTAAATGTGGAAATTGTAGAACAGAAACATGTTGAGGATAAGATAGAGGTTACATTACGAGGTGAAATTATTGAACAATTTTTCCAAAGTAACAATCGAAACATAGACGAATGGGTGTTAGTTGCTCTTGTTGAGACGGAATCACAGGGTACGATAAGAGGAGTTCATGAAGGTCAAGACGACGGTGAAATTCATGCACCAAGGTCAGCTGATTTGTTAAATCAGGAAGCTGTTAGAACATTTATAGATATTACGCATGAGCGTTACAAAGAAGTGGTAGGAGGCTATTTTGGTACTACTATATTTGCGGTGTTTACCGATGAACCAGATATGCTAGGAAGAAATGCCAAAGAAGGATTAATTCCATGGACATCTAGTTTTGAAAATAATTTCTTTGCCGAAGGTTTTCATATCGAAGACTTACTTGCATTATTTTTTGAACTAGATGGAAAGGTAGAAGAAGTGGAAGAAGGGTATAAACGTGCACTTCATAAAAGACTGCTCGATAGTTATTACCGTCCTATAAGTGAATGGTGTGAGCAAAATAACTTGTCATTGACTGGCCATCCAGCTGCAAGTGATGACATTGGTTTGTTAAAACCATTCCATATACCAGGACAGGACGTAGTTTGGCGATGGGTAGCTCCTGAAGAAGAGAAGGGAATACAAGGTACCCATTCTACTGCAGGTAAATGTGGCGCAGACATTGCGAGACATTATCGTCGCAGAAGAAATATAAATGAATTCTTAGGTGTTTGTGGCGTAGATAATAATTGGAATTTGTCTGCAGCTGATATGAAATGGTACATCGACTGGTTAGCGGTTCGGGGTGTTAATTTGTTTTGCCCACATGCTTTTTATTATTCGATAGATGGTCAGCATAGAAGTCATGAACGACCGCCAGATGTAGGACCTAATAATGTTTGGTGGCCATATTATCAATATTTTAGCACCTATATGAAAAGGTTAAGCTGGCTCTTGACAGATAGTGTCAATCAAGCTGAAGTTGCCATACTAACAAAAGATGATTATTTACCATGGCAAGCAGCAATGGAATTATTTCAAAACCAGATTGAATTTAATTATGTAAATGAAAGATTATTTGTTGATGAATTAGTAGAAGTAAGTACCAGTTTAAAGATTGCCAATCAATATTATAAGGTTGTTATATTAGATCAGTTATCTTGGAGAAAATGTCATCCTAAAGTAAGGGATACATTATTGGAATGGGTTAATCAGGGCGGAGAAATGATCAGAGTTGGTGGAGAAGCTGAAGTGGATGGTATCACTCAGTTAGATCATTCGGTTGAGATGATAGAGTATATTAAACAGTATCAAACGGTTCAATTGGCTGAATACTTTCCTGATATCAGAGTGAGTCTAGTAGAAAAGCTAGGGCAATATTTCTATTTGATAGTCAATGAAGGTGAAGAAAAATTTAAAGGTACAGTAGGCTTGAAAGAAGAAGGCGCAACAGCAATATGGGATCCATGGACTGGAAAACAAAAAAAGGCGTATTTTCAAAATGACGAACTATATGTAGAGTTAGAAAGAAGATCTTCGCTGATCATTGTGGTAGATCCTAATAAATCAATGGCAAAAAAAGAGGTATATAGCGAAAATTTGATTAGTCAAATACCTATTAAATGGAATCCCCAAAAAGAATCGAATAAGGCAAATTATCGCCAGTGGTCAAAGGAGCAATTAGTTAGTTGGACTACATTCGAAGAGCTCCGCTATTATTCTGGTACGATGAGTTATTATTTTGAGTTTGATTTAAAACAAGATATTTTCCCAATAGCGGATGCAATCCTTGACTTAGGAGAAGTTTATGAAATAGCGGAAATTATTTTAAATGATCATTTTACGGATGTACAATTTTGGGCTCCTTATCAGATTAGTATTCCAATACATGTTTTAAAGGAAGGGACGAACCAATTAGAAGTGAGAGTAACAAACAACAGTTCAAATCAAATGGATCAATTAGCATTACCATCTGGGTTACTTGGCCCAGTACAATTAATTATAGAACATACTTAATTAAAAGTTGGTGATCAAATGAATAGTGATAGCTGGATAGGGAAATTTTATCAATTTGGTGAAGCAGTACTTTTCTTATTATATGTCAATTTTTTGTGGATCATTTTTTCCTGTATTGGGCTGATTTTTTTTGGTTTAGGTCCGAGTACTGTAGCCATGTTTACTGTGTTTCGTAAATGGGTGATGGGAGAGCAAGGATACCATATTGGGAAGTTATTTTGGCAAACATATCGAAAAGAATTCTTAAGAGCCAATGGGATAACATGGGTTACCGGTTTGTTTGGTTTAATGCTGTTAACGAATTTACAGTATTTCTCGTTACCTGATCCCATATGGAATCTGATAGTAAAAGGTGTCTTTCTATTTTTTGCATTTCTGTTTTTCATAATGGTAGTATACTTATTTCCTTTATATGTCCATTATCAAAATAGTTTTCAACAATATTTCAAGAATGCCTTTTTAATTGCCATTTATCAACCTTTAAGGACGATCTATGCTTTAGCGGCACTATTTACATTGTATTATTTACTTGCAACATTTCCGATCTTTATCTTTTTATTTGGCGGGAGTTTAACGAGTATGGTCGTCATGTATATTACGTATGTTACGTTTGTGAAGATTGAACATAAACAAAAAAGGATAGAAGAACAACTGGAAGCAGAAATGAAAACGAAGAAAAGGGAATGGAGTTATGAAAAAAACGAGTATTTACCTAGCAAGTGATTCTACATGTCAGACGTATCAAAAGCAAGATTACCCTCAAGCAGGTTGGGGGCAGTTTCTTGGTCTGTATTTGAAGGGATATAATATCTATAATCATGCTATTGGTGGAAGAAGCTCCAAGACTTTTATAGAAGAAGGAAGACTAGATGAAATATTAGTAGGAATAAGGGAGAAGGATTATTTGTTTATTCAGATGGGGCATAATGATTCTACTAAAGAAAAACCTACTAGGTATACAGAGCCTTATCAAGAATATAAGGATTTTCTTCGTCAGTATATAGAAGGAGCAAGAGCTAAGCAAGCTGTACCATTACTGTTGACACCTGTAACTAGGTTACATTACGTTAAGGGAGAATTTTTGCAGGATTTCGGTGATTATTGTAATGCTATGAAAGAAGTAGCAGCTGAAGAAGATGTAGCTTTAATAGATTTAATGAAACTTAGCAATGCTCATTTACAATCAATAGGTTATCAAGCTGCTAAAACTTATTTTATGGTTGCGCATAATGGAGAAGATCATACGCACTTTACAGAAAAAGGTGCTGATCAAATAGCTAAAATAATAGCGCTGCAATTTGAAGCTTTGCTTGATCATCCAATTTTGTAATCCAAAAAGTAAAGATAGTTTAATGCACAATATCTAAAAAACTGCGAAGTAACTGGACATGGATTTGTTCTCTTCCCTTACTCGTACTGCATTAAGAGATAATTTTGAAATATATCATGATGTTAACTACCACTCCGGCTGCCCACTTCCCTTTCCGTGGGGTTTGCCCTTCAGCTAACTTTTTCGAGCAAAAACCACTCGAAAAAGTGGATCTTCAGGTCAAACAGGTCCCACAGGAGTGGAAGTGGGCGGCCTTCGTTAAGCTATGCTCCACAACACTTATCCGAAATCAGCCAGTCGATTTCTCCACTATAGTAGCGTAGGGTACGACTATGCTAAAAGGGTTAGTACTGTAGAAAAGTTTTGTTCCATGAGTTCATTTTTTTCTATAATCAGATAACAAAAATAGCGGAGGCAGAGTACGGAGACTCCTATGGGAACAGCGCGAGCTGAAGATCCCGCAGGAAAGTGATTTTCGCTTTCCGAGGAAGCTGAAGCCGTGCCCATGGAAAGCGCAGTACTCTGCCGTAGCGGATGCTAGCACTCACCTTAATTCAGAATGGGAGAAGCTACATCAAGTCAAATTCTCATTACTTCGCAGTTTGTATCTACTTTTGAATCATCTGCTACTCCTACACCTGAAATTTTTTCATCATTTCTTGTAATTCTTCAGAAAGCTGTTTTAGTTCATCGGAAGTAGTAACTAGCGACTCACTTACTTTTAATTGCTCCTCTGTTGTGGCTGACACTTCTTCACTAATCGCAGAAGACTGTTGTGCTGTTGCACTTACTTGGTGAATGGTCGAAGTTAATACTTCCTGTGAATCTCTTAATTGCTGGATAGATTGAGTAACTTGCTGAATCTTACCAGTAAACGTACCCATACTTTCTCCAACACCATTTAGTATTATCTGTGTATCTTCTGCTTGTGTTACTTGTTCTTTAAAACGAGGAGTAGCTTCCTCTAAAATCTCTAACGTTTCATTAACCTCATTTACGATACCTGTTGTAATTTCTTCCACTTTATCAATCGAATCTTTAGATTGAGTAGAAAGCTTTCTGATTTCATCTGCAACTACTGCAAAGCCTTGACCAGCTTCACCTGCACGTGCAGCCTCAATTGCAGCATTGAGTGAAAGTAGGTTCGTTTGCTGTGCAATATTCGTGAGCATTTCCATTACTTGATTGATTTGCTCTGTGCTTTCTTTCAATGTATCAACTTTTTCGACAAGTGCATTTGTCATTTGTTCGCCGTCTTTTGTTTTGGTTACTAACTCGTCCATCTTTTCTAAACCTTCATGACTTCGCTCTAGCACTTCTACTGCATGATTCTCCATATCACTATTATTTTCGAAGACATTTTCCACTTCATCATGTATGTTGGATGCTAAGGAATTACCTTTTTCAGCTTCATCTGTTAAGCCTGTAGCACCACTAGCAATTTCTTCAGAGGCAGCAGCGACTTCTTTCGCTGATTGTGATTGCATTTGAGAAATATCCGTTAATTCTATAGCAGCATGTAATACTTTGTTGGCAGATTCTCTTGTTTGATGCATCATTCCTGAGATATTTTCGAGCATTTCATTAAAGCTTTCTGCCAATTCTCCAATTTCATCCTTGCGAGACGTATGATTCGATCTCACTGTAAGATCACCTTGTTCGGCAGAAGCCATCAAACTGGAAACATCAGCAATTGGCCGAGCAATTGTTTTAACTATTCCGTTTGCAATGATAAGAGAGATAATTAACGATAATAAGATAATACCTGCCGTTACGTAGAAAATAATGGTTGTATCTTTTGTTAATTCTGCTTCAGGAACAGAGCCAACTAAATACCAATCTGTTACTTCAGAATCATGTTGAAAAACGAGTTGCCCATTATCTTCGGTCATGTTCTCTTCAGAATCTACTGCAATTTGGTAAGCATATGGTTGTGTTATTTCTTCGTGATCAAAAGAAAAGACAACTTCATTATTTCGATCTACCATGCTCACGAGACCTTCTTCTCCAAATCTAACATCTTGTAGAGCATCTTCAAATACGGCAGTATCTAATTCAACTATTAAAATATATTCTGTACCACTAATTCTTAACTTCTGTCCAAAAGCAACTTTAGGATCATCAGAGGTCCCATTAACCCCTTGTGCAAGGCCACCAATCCAGGCAGTCGAACCTTCCGCTTCCATAGCACTCTGATACCAATCAGAACTAAAAAGGGATTCCTCAGGAAGCGTTTCCGAAGAAGAGATTAATCGTTCTTTTTCGGTATGTATAAGGTAGAGACTCACATTGTTATCAATCATAGTAATTTGGGTTAGCGCATCATCAATCGTACTTTTTAAATTGAAATAATCAAAATTATTTGTTTCTTCGTAGCGATCTAGTTCGGCTAATGTATTACTGAAATTATCAGCCATTAAAATTTCTGTTACCCGATCTTTATATTGATTCATCAAATAGTCGAGTTTATCTCCAGATTGGACAATTGTTTGTTCAGATGCTTCTGTTACTTTATCTTTAATAATATTATTAGAAATAAAATAAGAAGCAATTCCAACGATCAAAACACTGATTAGTACTGTTGCTAAAATACTAATTAGTATTTTGGTGCTAATTGAATCTTTTTTAGAAACACTACTATTTTGCAGTACTTGTTGTCCATCTTTAGATTTATTGCTTGGAATTTTTATTTTTAGTTTGCTTGCGCCTTTGCCTATTTTCTTAGATGTGTTTAGAAATGCTTGTTTCGTTTTTTTGAAAGCGCTTTTACTTCTGCGTATAAATTTGTTTGTCATAATCAAATCCTCCGTACTTCTAGTATTATTAGTAAGGGTTTTCATAATTGGTGTAGGTAAATATTCTTGGTGAATAAATGGTGTATAATCATTAAGAATTAGTTCAAATAGATTATAACATGTTTTCATTCAATAAACGACAAGAAATAGCAAACTTTTCATCTAACCATAAAATCAGGACTAAAGGACTAAAATTAACACAAAAAAATAGGATCTGTTCCATTTAAATGGAAAGAGCCTATTTTCGCACTATAGCGATGGTTTATTTGCAATGATCTCCGTCGCAATAACTACCTTGTTGAAGGTTTAAATTTTCTAATTGATTATTTTCCTCTTCTGCTACTTTTTCTAATGCTTGCATAAATGTTTCAATAGGTTGAGCACCTGAAATAGCATATTTTTTGTTGATCACAAAAAATGGAACACCAGTTACACCTAATTGTTGTGCTTCTGTTTCATCCCGTCTGACTAAATCAGCATGGATTGTTTCATCCTCTAAAATACGTTGAACTTCTTTTTGATCAAAACCAAGCTCATTCGTAATAGATTGAAGTGTTTCTTTATCACTAAGATCTTTTGATAAAGTAAAATATTGATAAAGCATCGTATCAATATATTCTGCCTCACGATTCAATGTGCGAGCATATTTACTTAACCGATGAGCATCAAACGTATTACCTGGTTTCATCGTGTCAAAAACAAAATCCAAACCTACAGCTTTTGCTTGTTCACCAATTTGTTGGTTAGCTTCTTTTGCTTGATCGATTGTCATATTGTATTTAGTTGCCAAAGATTCATGTATATTTTTTCCTGAATATTTAGCTGCATTCGGATCTAATTCAAAGCTTTTATATTGAATCGAAACATCTAAATTCTGTGGAAATCTTTCCAAAGCTTGTTCTAATCTTGTTTTACCAATATAACAAAATGGGCAAACAAAATCGGACCATATTTCAATTTGCATAAAAAACACCTCTCTTAAGCTTCTATCTTATTCTGACATAAATACATCTGTCAAAGAAAGCAATTTGCTTATGGAGGTGTATACTTGTTAGTACAGCACTATTGGACTATAAGACTTATTTGTCAGGTTTATCTTTCTCTATGTTATCTTCTTCTGTTATTTCTTCGATTATTTCGTCCTTCATTTCATCATATATTTTCTCTTTGAAATCATCATATAACTCTTCTTTCATTTCATCGTAAATTTCTTCTTTGAAGTCATCATAGAAGTCATTTTTCATATCTTGATAAATATCCTCTTTGACGTCGTCCCTAAAATCATCACGGATATCTTCCTTTACCTCATCTTTAAACTCGTCTTTGAACTCCGTTTTTACACGTTTTTCTCGTCTTCTTCTATGGAGCCTTTGATCAAGCTTCCAATCCTTTCCTAGTGTAATAACAATGGAGATGATCATGAGCACCATCACAATCGCGAAAGGTAATGCAGCAATAATCGAAGCGGTTTGCAGAGCATTTAAACCACCGCCTCCGCTGAAGAGTAGTACACTTGCGGCACCAGCTATCAAGAAACCCCACGTTAACTTTACTGAGTTTTTTGGTTCTAAATCGCCATTAGATGTCATGGACCCCAGTACAAATGAAGCTGAATCTGCAGAAGTTATAAAGAAAATCAAGATTAACAGTATCGCTAAAGTGTTAGTAATAAAACTTAACGGAAGTTCAGCAAGTGTTGCGAATAAGGCTAATTCAACTTCCGAATTAATTAATTCTGCTAGACCTCCTGCACCGTACATTTCGATATTTAACGCTGTACCACCAAATGTAGTAAACCAAATAATCGCAAGCAGAGAAGGGACAATCAGTACACCAGCCATAAATTCTCGAATCGTTCTCCCTTTGGAAATACGTGCAATGAAAATTCCCATAAATGGAGCCCATGCAATATGCCATGCCCAAAAGAAGATGGTATTTGTCCCTAACCATTCACTTTCTGAGAATGGTGTTAAAGTAAGTGCCATTGGAACGACATTTGTTATGTAACCACCTAATGTCGTAACAAAACTTTCTGCAATAAATAATGTCGGTCCGACGATAATAACAAATAGTAGAAGTAATCCAGCCACAACTAGGTTAATATTACTTAATATTTTGATTCCACGGTCAAGGCCGCGAGCTGCTGAAAGCATAAATAATACGGTAACGATACATATAATGACAAGTTGTGTCCAAGGTGAATTAGGGATTGGTGTAATATGAGATAAACCACCTGTGATTTGCATAGCACTTAGACCAAATGTAGTCGCAACCCCTGTACAAGTAGCTAATACAGCTAATGTATCGATCGTTTTACCAGCCCAACCATTCACTCTGTCACCCAAGATCGGGTAAAATGCTGAACTGATTAATGCTGGTCGGTCCTTTCGGTATTGAACATAGGCTAATGTCATCCCAACGATTGAAAAAATAGCCCAAGGATGTAAAGCCCAGTGATAAGAACCGTAACGTAAACCAGCTAATGCGGATTCCCTTGTTCCTGGCTCATATCCGAGAGGTGGGTCCATATAATATAGAACTGGTTCAGCAACTCCCCAGAATACAAAACCAACCCCTATACCAGCTGCAAATAACATGCCAATCCACGAAAACCAAGAATATTCTGGCCTGTCATCGGTTTTACCTAATCGTATTTTTCCATAAGGACTAACAGCTAAACCTATAACAAATAAAACGAACAGGGCAGTGATTAGCATATAGAACCAACCAAAGTTAGTGATCATCCATTCTAGACCTGAGTTTGCAGCATCGCTCAGGGATGAAGGTGATATAGCCCCCCATAATACGAAAATAGCAACGAAGATAGCCGAAATAATAAATACAATACCAACTTTTCCAACTTTATCACTAATTGAGTCCTCTTTTTTCATATGTACCTATGTCAATTACTGACATAGTTCCCCCTTTCTATGTTGCGGTTAATTTTAATAGGTATTCCCTCATTTTATAACATTTAATCTATTATTTTTTAGCATAAACATTTTTTTGAAAATAATAAATTAATTTAGACACTTTCTTTTGTATCTCACCGATTATAAAAATAAGACAATATCCATGTCAAACGCCAAGTCATGATTGGAGGTCGATACATATTGTAATATGAGTCCTTACTTTGCGCTGTTGGAAGCGGAAGAACTCAACTGCTTAGTGGCTCGAATGAAGAAATCAGAGGAGGTGTTCGTTCGATGGATGATTTATGGCATTTGCTACCAGAGGATTTTCACTTTATTATACCAGCACTCTGGTTTATCGGATACGCCTGCAAAAGAACACCATTTATACCTGATTGGCTGATTATTTGGATTTTATTAACGATTGGAGTCCTAGCAGCGTGTAATTTGTATGGTTGGAACATACGATCCATTGCGGAAGGAATTATTGCAACTGGGTTGGCTGTATTTAGTCATCAAATAGTAAAGCAAACTTGTAATAGAGCAAAGGATACTATAAGGGAGGGGAGTTAATGGCGGAATTTCGAGGATATCGAATTACGAGTTCATATGGTTACAGAACTCATCCGATAAGGGGTTCAAGAGATTTTCATGCCGGTGTTGATTTAGTGAAATCACATCGAGCACCGATTCATGCTTTTACTTCTGGAACCGTTATTTATGCTGGCTTTGGTAAAAGTGGTACAGGCTTAGGAGGATACGGGAATGTAGTGTTAATCCGAGATAGAAATAACAGAGCCCAGCTTTACGCACATCTCGATTCTGTTGCCGTAAAGAGTGGCCATACAGTATCATACAATCAAATAATAGGTTATCAAGGACAAACCGGATATGTAACAGGATCACATTTGCATTTTGAAGTACGTAAAAAGGTAGAAACCGCTCCACCATATGGATATCGTGCTGACAAACCATCATCTACCGTAAATCCGATTTCTTATTTGAATCAGTTTAGTTCAAATAAAACACTTAAAGAAAGAAGTAATGGAACAGAAGTAAGAAATCTGCAAAGAGAGTTAATAAAACTTGGTTTTAACTTAAATAAATATGGGGCAGACGGCGTGTTTGGAGATGAAACAGAATCAGCTGTAAAAGCTTTTCAGCGATCTGAAGGTATAAAAGTAGATGGAATTGTAGGTCCAGTAACAAGAGCGAGACTGGACAAAAATACCACACTAGTAGCTAATTATCCTGGCATTATCAAAAGAGGAAGCAAAGGAGATATTGTTGAAATTATACAACGAAGAGTAGGTGCTAAAGTCGATGGCATTTTCGGACCAGAGACAGAGCGAAAAGTGAAACAATACCAAAGACGGAATAATTTGAAAGTGGATGGAATCGTAGGTCCAGAAACATGGCAAAAGCTATTTTAAAGGGAGGGAGACCTCCTTTTTTTTTGTAAGGAAAGTATATAAACATTGGTATCATAACTTTTTTAAAGAGTTCAATGCAATATTTTAGTGTTTTTATGGGAGAATAATTCAAGTTTCTAGCTCTGACATATGTTGTAGAGCAGTACTTATCGTGGGCAGCCGGAGTAGTGGTCAAGCAATTGAAATAATTCCATAATTTCCACAAGTGGAAGCGTAAAACTTGAGCATTTAGTGATAAGGACTGAGAAAATTTTTCTCAGTTTTTCTTATCAGATAGGAAAGTATATAATACGCGGCATGATAGTGCTTTTGTATCATAGATGGTCATTTTGAAATGATATGTAGACGGAAAACATTGCTCCGGCTGCCCGCTTCCCTTTCCGTGGGTTTTTACCTTCAGCTAATTTTTCCAATCATTATTTTAACACTTATATTTCCTATTATTGGTATATTAAGTGCACCACTTGCGAAAAAAACAAATAAAGCAGAGTATCTATGAAACTGGCTTTCTAAAAGTCAGTTTTTTGTTTTGATAGATATATTTTCTAATTAAAAAGGAATACATAGAAAAGTAAACTTTTTATTTGGTTTAGTATAAATAGAAGAATGGAAGAGTATGTGCTTGAAAATGAAAGTATAAAATCGATGTTCGCGTTTTCTTTTAGTTTTGTCGATTTTGTGAATTGTGGTATGATTCGATTTGTTCATTTCGGAAAATTTCTCTGAGGGGATCAGAGAAGCCAAAAAAATTAGAAAGAGGTGCTTCATGAACGTAGCAAAAATTAAACAAGATTGGTTTGGAAACGTCAGAGGAGACGTCCTAGCCGGTATAGTAGTAGCGTTAGCGTTAATTCCGGAGGCAATTGCCTTTTCAATTATCGCTGGTGTTGATCCAATGATAGGATTGTATGCATCATTCTGTATTGCAGTAGTGATTGCCTTTGTCGGCGGTAGGCCAGGTATGATTTCTGCAGCAACAGGAGCAATGGCGTTGTTGATGGTTACCCTGGTAGCTGATTATGGTTTGCAGTATTTACTAGCAGCTACAATCTTGACTGGTGTACTACAAATTTTGTTCGGTCTCCTTAAATTAGCAGCAGTGATGAAATTCGTACCACGTTCGGTGATGGTAGGTTTTGTTAACGCGCTGGCCATTCTCATCTTTACTTCACAATTGGAACATTTTGAAGGAGAAAGTTGGGTAATGTATGGCTTAGTAGCTTTAACTCTAGCAATCATTTATATTTTTCCTCGATTAACGAAAGTTGTGCCTTCTACTTTAGTAGCAATCATAGTAGTGACAACTTTAGCCATTTATTTTGGTTTTGATGTACGTGCTGTCGGTGACTTGGGTAATTTAAGTTCTGATCTTCCGGTCTTTTTAATTCCGGATATTCCATTGAACTTTGAAACATTAGCAATCATTTTTCCTTATTCATTATCACTTGCTATTGTTGGTTTACTAGAATCATTACTAACTGCTAATATCGTAGATGATATGACTGATACTGAGAGTGATAAAAACAAAGAAAGCCGTGGACAAGGTATTGCTAATATTGTATCAGGTTTCTTTGGTGGTATGGCTGGTTGTGCAATGATCGGTCAATCTGTCATTAACGTAAAATCTGGTGGTCGAGGTCGATTATCTGCATTAGTTGCTGGTGTATTTTTGATGTTTTTAATCTTTGTTTTAGGAAATATTGTAGTTCAAATACCGATGGCTGCACTTGCCGGTGTTATGACTATGGTATCCATTAGTACTTTTGATTGGTCTTCTGTGAAAAATATCCATAAAGTCCCTAGATCAGATGCTGCTGTTATGGTAATTACAGTTGGTACTGTAGTGGTGACGCATGATTTATCTATAGGTGTATTAGCGGGTGTACTTTTAAGTGCTATCTTCTTTGCAGCTAAGATTTCAAAAGTGAAAGTGACCCAAATTGTAGCTGTTGAGGGTAAGAAGAAGGTTTATAAAGTAGATGGTCAGATCTTCTTCGCTTCCGTTAATGACTTAGTAGCTAAGTTCGATTTTAATGAAGCAATCGAAGAGGTTGAAATTGATTTAAGTCTAGCCCATTTATGGGATGATTCTGCAATTGGTGCTTTGGACAAAATTGAGTCGAAATTTGAGCAAAACCATGTTAAAGTAACTTATACAGGGTTAAATGCGGAAAGTAAACAATTGAAGCAGAAAATCGGCGGCTTATCCAAAGCTTCAGGTCATTAATCGGTAAACGAGGTGTAGAGATGTATCAAAAGGTATTATTAGCAGCTGATGGATCAGATCACTCTATTCGAGCAGCTTCTCATGCAGTAAAGGTTGCTCAGATTGATCAAGGTAAAATAGATATTGTTTATGCAGTAGATGGTAAAACCTCAAAAGAGGATGTTTTACACGGTTTAGATAAATATGGAGTAAAAAAAGAACGACAAGAAAAATTGTTGCCAGTAATAGAAGTAATTGAAGAGGCTGGCCTTGAATGTGAAACACATGTAGTGCACGGCGAACCAGGTCCTGCAATTGTCGATTTTGCGAACCGAAATGAATATGATTTTGTTGTAGTAGGAAGCCGTGGATTAAATCAAGTACAAACAATGATATTAGGTAGTGTCAGTCACAAAATTGCAAAACGAGTACATTGCCCAGTTTTAATAGTGAAATAATCATAGAGATAGCAGGTTTAACTTATACCTGTTATCTTTTTTTATTTTTCTTTTCTGTTCTAACAAATAGATATAATATGTTATGCTTGATAGGAAATTTAAAAAAGCGGTGATTATGTTGCTAAAGGATAATGGAGAGCGTGTGATACCAGAGAAGATGGACATTACAAATGAGTTATTAATAGAACATTTAGCACGTTATCATTTTTCGGTGCCTCATATTTACGGTAGAACTTTGGATTTTGCAACTGGTGTTGGTTATGGAGCACATGTTATTGCAAAAAAATGCAAATATGAACTTGAAGAAATTATCGGTGTTGATATTAATTCTAAGGCGATTCAGTACGCAAAAGCAAACTATTATCACCCACTATCTGATTTCAAGGTGGCAGATGTAACAGACCCTACATTACCTGATCATTTAGGTGCATTTGATGTTATTATAAGTTTTGAAACGATTGAACATATTGAAGCTGAAGATCAATTTATGGATAATATTTATCATCTCCTTAAGCCTGGAGGAACATTGATTTTATCTACTCCCTTCGGTGAAGGTAAAGGCAAGCCATGCGGTTCGCCATTCCATGTCCATCAAATGACAGAAACTGAATTTGTGTCTATGTTTGATCAATTTCCAAAAAAGAAGTTTTTCTATCAAAGAGGCGCATTAATAGAGCCAATGGAAGGTTCCCAAATGGAGCATAAACCACTCGGTATTGTAATTGCATATAAATGACTAACTACACTTAAATAAAAAGTGTAGTTTTTTAGTACTTTAGGACTGTTTGTTTATTGCAGATAGTAATGAAAATATTTTGATGGTAATATATAAAGGGGGACTATATACTACAAGAGGAAGGGGTCAATCATGCAGAAGTTTCAGGAAATCAAATACAAATTACCTGCTATTATGATTTTATTATTAGTCATTCCAATGGGGGTTGTAGGTTACATAGCCTATGCAAAGACAGCGGTATTAGAAAAAGCAATGATACAAAAAGATGATATTGTAGAAACGTCACCAAAATATCAGGAAACCTTTGAAGAATACGAAACGTTTCTAACTACACTTACTGAATCAGAAGAATTAAACTATGAAAAGGTTTCCACTTCTGATCTCCAAGATGCAAACTATTCGCATATGCCTACAGTTAATGATCCCAAATTAACGAATTACTATGAAAGTTACTTAACTGAGCAAGCTCAAAATCGTGAATATATCATTAATTTATACTTAGGAACACCCGAGGGTGCTTTATATTTAAATAATATTCCTGATAGTGAAGTGAATTTAAATGATTACGATTCGACAACAACGGACTGGTATAATCAGGCTATTCAGTCACCTGAGAACGTAATATGGACACAACCGTATATTGATACTGCTACTGGTAAACCGGTAGTAACTTTGGCCAAAGCATTTTATGGCAATGATAACGAATTAATTGGGGTAGGTGCAATTGATTTTGATATGTATCTTATTGCTTCAAGTATGCGTCAAGATTTAGTTACCTCGACTCTCATTACCGGAATTATCGCCGTTATTGTCGGTATAGCAATTGTTACATTGATCGTTAGAGTGATTAACTATAATATTTCGACAATAAAGAATGAATTGAATCGTTTGGCACAAGGTGATTTATCAGGAGCGGAAGTTGAAGTAAGGAGTAGGGATGAATTCACTGAACTAGCAAATGCAATGAATCAAATGAAAGATAACTTATATGGAATGGTTAATCAGGTGATGATAGCTACTGGGCGTGTGATGCAGCAAAGCAGTACATTAAATCAATCTGCTGACCAGGTACGTGAAGGTAGTGAACAAATAGCTGCTACTATGGAAGAATTATCATCAGGAAGTGAATCACAGGCAAATTCTGCGTCTGACTTATCCGGTTCTGTTGAACAATATAATCGAAAAGTGAAAGAAGTAGCGGATCAAGGTAATCAAGTGGCAAATGAGTCACAGGATGTTATGAATATAAGTCAGGGTGGCCGTTTGGAACTAGAAAAGTCTGTTAGCCAAATGAGAATCATCTATCAAATGGTTCAGGACTCTTATCAAAAAGTATCAGGCTTGGATAAGCGTACGGAAGAAATAGATAAAATTGTAATTGTTATTAAAGAGATTGCCGAGCAAACAAACTTACTCGCATTGAATGCCGCCATTGAAGCAGCACGAGCAGGAGAGGCAGGTAAAGGATTTGCTGTTGTCGCTGATGAGGTAAGAAAACTTGCTGAACAAGTAACAGACTCAATTGCTGATATAACTGGACTTGTAGCGAATATTCAGGAGGAATCAGCACAAATGGCTCACTCCTTAGAATCTGGATTTCAAGAAGTGGAAAAAGGTACAGAACAAATGGAGAGAACTGGTGAGACCTTTACAAAAATTAATCAATCCATTACGGATATGGTAGATCGTGTGAAACACATGGTTAAAAGCTTGGAAGAAGTTAATGAAAATAGTGAAGAAATGAATAAATCGGTTGATGAAATTGCAGCTGTAAGTGAACAATCTGCTGCTGCTGTAGAGGAAACAGCAGCCTCAGCGGAGGAAACCAATCATTCAATGGAAGAAGTATCAAAAAGTGCCCGTGAATTAGATGTCTTAGCAGAGGAATTACAAAAAGAAGTTCAAAAGTTTAAAATTGTATAATATTGTTGAGATAGACTTATATGTCTGTCTCTTTTTTTATAATAAAGATATTGACAGATTTCTTAATAACAAGGAAGTTAGATTAAATATTAGAAAAGAAAACGTAATAATGGTATGATTCAATGAGAGATTGATCACATACTAATCTAGACGTAAACTAGCGTATAATGCTATACGAAGTATAAACTTATTGGAGGTTTAATCATGAAGGAGATACAAGCAACAGAATTGGCAAATAAATTAAAAAATGGCGAGAAATTAAATATCATTGATGTACGGGAAGATGATGAAGTGGCACAAGGTATAATTCCGGGAGCAAAGCATATAAGATTAGGAGAAATACCGGACCGTTTAGAAGAATTTAATCAAGACGAACATTATTATATGGTATGTCGTTCTGGAGCTCGAAGTGGAAGAGCAACTGAATATTTAGAGGCTAATGGAATTGAAGCAACCAATATGGAAGGTGGCATGCTTGCTTGGGAGGATGAAACTGAATTACCTGAGTAATGATGCTAAATTGCCTGATAAAATGCTGAGAGTAATCTTTAAAAGGGTTACTCTTTTTTGTTGATCAATACTAAGATGAAAATTATTGTATAATATGAGTAGTAAAGAATACGGTTAAGCCCCTGAATCTATCGTGTTCATTAAAATAATTCTGAATTGTATTGATTATTATTAGATGATTGTAGGAAAATAGATTTATGTTCTGTGCCAGTTATGTTAATTTTTATGATATAATAGTACTAATAGAGAAAGGCAAATCTATTGAAAAATAGAGACGCAAAACCACAGATCTAAAGTGAAAATTCACAATGATGGCTGGGTTACCTGATATAAACAACAGGAAACCTATACATTTTTTGTATAGTGTTTTTTTAATACCTAAATAGAGAGTGAATTGAGCGAGGAGACAAACATATGCGCAATATCATGAGTAAAAAAATATCATTGTTTATATTAATTTTAACTATATCTGTCCTTGCTCAAATATATGCTGTACCATTAATTTTTGGTGTAATCTTATGTTTTGCTCCGATTTTATACTTAGCATCCATTCGGGTATTCGGCTTTCGTTTTGCATTTTTATTAACCATTTGTATGAGTTTACTTACGCATTTTCTTCAGATTGGCAATTCATTTGTCTTCATTAGTATTCTTGAAGTACTGATCATAGGAGTATTTTATTCTAAAAAAGGAAAAGACCTTTTTACCTGGAGTTTTGCTTATTCTATCATTCTATTTATACTATATTTTATGGTGGAATTACTCTTTCCAGAGGTTTTTGCAAGTATGAAGATTTTAACTAACTTTATGATCCTTCAAGTTATTACCGCTACTTTGTTTTCTGCCTTAGTTGCAGATATGTTATGTGATTATCTTCCGCTAATTTCCAAATTAAAAAGCTGGTTTCCTGCACCTAACCAGTTATATTTTGGACAGGTGATTTCTCACATACTAATTTTCTCGGCAGTATTCCCGTTACTCATCATCATTTTAGTTAATGCTAGAGCGATGGAAAATGATATTTATCAAGAGTATTACCTTCAATATCAACAGTTGGAAGAGAGATTACAACGGAAAATAGCAGAAATGGATTCTAATGACATTCAAAATTATGAATTAGACGCTGACTTAGAAAAAGCTAAAATTAAATCGATTTTAGATGAGTTTATCGGCACTTCAAACAAACGAATCTTGATTATGGATCAAGAAAAGCAAATATGGCTTGATACGAATAATCAAAATGAATCAAGTTCTAACCTAGATATGGAGGCTGGGTTTGTCAAAGAGGTTCATCCACATGGTTTTATTTGGCTACCATCTAATCACCAAACTTTATCTGATTGGTATCAAGGCTATTATATCGGGGAAACTGCCTTTTTAAACAAAACAACATTATTAATTATTCCTATTAGTAGTAGTGTACTAGCTTTAGCAACTAACCTTACTGATTACCTATTGTTCGCATTGTTTGTTTTATTCATTGCGTTAGTATTTGGTATGTTAGTGAATCGAATATTATCGAATTCTTTATCACATCTGACACAAATGACGACCGATTTACCAGGCAAGATGAAGCGACAAGAAACCTTTTATTGGAAAGATACGCCGATTGATGAATTTTCAAAATTGGGGCAAAACATTGAAAATGTAGCAAACGAGCTCCAGCAAATGTTTGCCGATGCTAAAAAGAAAAACGACTTACTTACGGCAAGGACCAATCAACTAAAAGAATCAGAGTCAAAACTATATCGATTAGCACACTTTGATACGTTAACAGATTTGCCAAATCGTTATTCATTTCATATTGATTTAACAGAGATGTTAGAGGAGCAAGCGAAGCAAGATCGATTTTCGATTGTATTTATTGATTTGGATAAATTTAAACAAGTCAATGATACACTTGGACATAGTGGAGGAGATTTATTATTAAAATTATTTGCTAAACGGTTAAAGAGATTTGAACGAGGAAAACCTATTACATTTTATCGTTTAGCCGGTGATGAATTTGTGGCAATTGTGGAATTAACAACAGAGGAAGAAGTACAGAGGTTATGCAAACAATTACTTGAAGCCATTATGCAACCGTTAATGATTAATCAAACAGAAATAACGCTGACAGTTAGTATTGGGATAAGCTTTTATCCTGAGAATGGGAAGACTTTAGATGCCTTATTACATCATGCTGATTCGTTAATGTATAAAGAGAAAAAACGTCATCACGATCTAGAAGATTTGACATATGGGGAGGAAAACGATTGAAACCATTCAGAATATGGATAGCGGCAATAAGTATACTGATCTTAGTAGGTTGTCATTCTTCAAGTTTTAAGCCCTTTCAGGAATCATCTCTAAGTAGTGATTTGGTTGAGGTAGAAGAGGAGTCTGCACAAGTGAACGAATTGGTTATTTGGACACATCGTAACGTCTTTGAAGATTCATTACCAGAGTTTTTAGACATGCATCCAGATGTAGATGTCAATATAAAAGTGATTGATGAAAATATTCTGATCAAAGAATATCGACAAGGTATGTTAGCTGGAAAAACACCTGATTTATATATTTTACCTGATTATGCTTTAGGTGAATTTACTGGTATAAGCGGTTTTGAAAATTTATACGAAAAAAGATATTATGAGGAAAGTTTTTTTGACCGAAGACCAGAAAGCTTGTTAAATCATTATAAAAGTGAAGATGGAACTGAAATGTTTGCGATCCCGTTATTGTTTTTCCCTTATGTTACTTACTATCGTGCAGATATTTTAAGTGAATATGGCTATCCTAGTGACCCACTAGAATTGTCCAGTTTTATAAATGACGATGAAAATTGGCTGGAAATGGCTCAAGACCTCAAAGAAAATGGCCACTATATTTTAGATTCGGAGCATATGTTACTGGAGATGTTATTAAGAACCAATTATTTTCTAGATGAAGAATTCGAGTATTTAGGGGGAGATGAGCCCTTTGTTACTACTTTTAATATCGTAACAGAGGTAGTCGAAAAAGACCTTAGTCCCTATGTTAATATTTGGGATGAAAGAGGAAGAGAAGCATTTCAAAATGATGAATTAGTGATGTTTCAAATGGCCAGTTATGTTGCAAGTCATTTACAGGAGTGGGTTCCAGAGCAAAACGGAAAATGGGGAATCACGACTTTACCTTTTGGATTAGCAGGTGTGGACAAGCAGGCAAGTATGTCTATTGCCATCTCTGAAAAAAGTCAACATAAGGACTTGGCATGGGAATTTGCAAAAAAGATGGCTGATGACATGCTATATATATATGAACATGTAGAAAACGATCCATATTTCATTAATCCCGATTTAAAACAACTATACTGGATTACCCTAAAGAAAGAGGTCCTAGGTACACCTCAATCTTTAGATCAAGACATTAAATTTATTTGGGATGTAGCGATGAAAGATTTCCATGGTGGAAAGGCTATTACAAGTGAAGCAATCGAAAATATAAATGAGGAAATAAAGGAAAGAATAAAGTATGATCAGAGAGCATTACAGAATTTACTAAACACAAAGACACAGGAAGAGGCCAAATGGAAATAAAAAAGTTTATGTTCAAAGGAAAGTGGGCAGCAGAAGCGATGGTTATGTGATTGATATATTATAAAATGGTCACTAAAACAATTCATTTTCTTCTAACCTACTAAAGCATCTTATTTCAAGTAGCTCGTGTCGTATAGCGGTCTCCTAACCATTAAGAACGCCTATTTTTCTAGCATTTCGTGTTAATTAGACCATTTCTAATCGCTGACAACTAAATCCATACTTCATCAAACGAATACACACACACTTTACTTATCAACTTATTGGAATGTATTGATGCCTAATCGATATAGGATTATGATGATATGATGTTATAATTAGAATATAAGGTATTTAAAGAAGTGGTTGGTGATCAAGATGGAAATGGAATTAAAAATATCCACCGGAATTCCTGGGTTCGATAAGACGATTGACTCGCTGAGACTAGGAGATAATGTAGTATGGCAAGTGGATAACATTCATGCCTATAAAGATATTATTACTCCGTATGTTGACAAAGCTTTACGAGATGGTCGAAAAGTAATCTATGTACGCTTCGGTAAACATGAACCATTGGTCGATAGAGAAGAAGTTCAACAGTACAATGTGGATGCTAAAAAAGGATTTGAAAGCTTTGCTACCGAAATTCATCGGTTAATTGAAAATGAAGGATTTAAAACGTTTTATGTATTCGATAGTTTGACGGATTTATTATCAAGTTGGTGTTCGGATTTAATGATCGGCAACTTTTTCAAAGTGTGCTGTCCTTATTTATATGAATTAGATACAGTAGCATATTTTGCGATTAACCGGAATGTTCATACGTATGCAACGATCGCCCGAATACGTGAAACTACACAAGTTTTGTTAGATTTGTATGAAGTTGATGGCAAACATTATATTCATCCGTTAAAAGTATGGCAACGCTACTCCCCTACAATGTTTTTCCCTCATTTAATTGAAGATGAGCGGGTGAAAAGTATTACAGCAAGTGCAGAGGCATCTGCTTTATTTTCTAATATCAATCGTGTAGAAGAACGAATGGATTATTGGGATGTTATTTTTTCAAGAGCACATGACGACTTACGAAAAGATCAGGTGACGCAAGAAAAAACAAAAAGATTATTGATGACTCTGTTAATTGGTGAAAAATCGAGAATGTTTGATTTATGTGATCAATACTTTACATTACAAGACATATTAACAATTGCTTCTAGAGAAGTAGGTACAGGGTTTATTGGTGGAAAAAGTGTCGGGATGCTGTTAGCTAGAAAAATATTAAAAGAAGACAAAAAGAATCGCTTTGCAAAATATATGGAAGCACATGATTCTTTTTATATTGGATCTGATATTTTCTATACCTATATTGTGCAAAATGGTGGATGGAAATTGCGTGTTAAACAGAAAACGAAAGAAGGCTATTATACGTATGCAAGGGAACTACGAGAGAAATTACTAAATGGAGAATTCCCTGCCAACATTAAGGAACAATTTGTCCAGGTGCTCGAATATTTCGGTCAATCCCCGATTATTATTCGTTCCAGTTCGTTGTTGGAAGATAATTTCGGAAATGCGTTTGCTGGAAAATACGATAGCGTCTTTTGTGTGAATCAGGGCACACCGGAAGAGCGTTATAAGGCATTAGAAGATGCGATCCGTATTGTATACGCCAGTACAATGAATGAAGATGCACTGGAATATCGAATGAATCGTGGGTTATTCGAAAAAGATGAACAAATGGCAATTTTGATTCAGCGAGTATCTGGTGATCATTATGAAGATAATTTCTTCCCGCATGTTGCTGGAGTTGGTAACTCTTCCAACCTGTATGTATGGGACAAAAGCGTTGATATGGATGCAGGTATGATTCGTTTAGTGTTCGGATTGGGTACTAGAGCAGTGGACCGAACCGTTGATGACTATGCCAAAATTGTTACATTGGATCAACCGACACGGAAGCCGTTAATGCATATGGATGATTTGAAGAAATTTTCGCAGCATGGAGTCGACGTTTTATCAATGTCGAAAAATCAATTGACTAGTGTGAAGGTTGATGAGGCAATAGCCAATGTATGGGATGTCGAGCGTAATTTGTTCGCCTCGATTGATACCGAAACAGCTTTTCGTTTGAAGGATTTAGGGTATAAGAATATGCCGACACCATATATTCTCGATTTTAAAAACTTATTAAAAAATTCTACATTTCCAGAAGTGATGAGAGAAATTTTAGCAGAAATAGCGCGTGTTTATGATTATCCTGTCGATGTAGAGTTTACCGCTAATTTCCGTGGTAAAGATGACTTTAAGATTAACATTGTCCAATGTCGACCATTGCAAACCAAAGGATTGGGGCAATCAGTAGAAATACCAGAAATAAAACCAGATGAAGCCTGTTTTATACAAACAGAGGGTAGCTTTATGGGAGGTAATGTACGTATTCCAATCGATTATTGTATTTATGTAGATATGGATGGTTACCTCGATTTAAGTGAACAAGATAAATACAGTGTGGCACGCACCATAGGTAAAATAACAAGAGATCTCAAAAATGAACGTGTTTTTCTGGTTGGTCCTGGACGATGGGGGACGTCCACACCATCTCTAGGTGTTCCGGTTCACTTTTCAGAAATTCAACATGTGTCTGCTATCTGTGAGGTCTCCTCGCAAGAAAAAGGTTTTATGCCGGAATTATCCTATGGTAGTCACTTCTTTCAAGATATTGTTGAATCAGATATTTTTTATGCCGCTATTTTTGATGGAGAAGAAGGGGTTCGTTTTGAACCTTCTTACGTGACAAGCCGGGAAAACATCTTAACGAATTGGGTAGAAACTCCGACAATTCCGGAAGAAGTGATCCACGTTAGTAAAGTAACGGGGATGGAACTACTATCAGACATTGTGAAGCAGAAATTATTGTGTAGATAGTATTACGCTATAATATAAAGACTGGTGATTGTATCACTGAAATTGGAAAACTCCAGTAAAATTATAACAAGCTTTTTTCTGATTTTGAAAAGTGCTCAATAACTCGTAATGTTAATCCTACAGTTTTTTGCTGTAGGATTTTCTTATGGAGTTTTGTCTGTAAGCATTTTATGGGAAGTTTAAATGGAGATGTCTATGTAGGCGCAAAAAACTAGTTATATTGCAAAGAAGGAGAGTTTCGCAATAAACATGTCCCATTTCGCAATAAACAGCTGCGTCATAAAAAAGTTATCTCTTTAAAAGAGGTAAACTAAAGCATTCATCGAACTTTCATAAACTAACTTTTTACACGGAAAACCTCACATTTAAATTGTTAGATTTCCTGGTAAACGAATCATTACCGGGAAAACCGTTCACTTTTAATGACAGATTTCCCTGTTAATCCAACTTTACCGGGAAATCTTACAGTTTCATTTAGAAGTTTTGTTCGTAAAACGAATCATTAAGATAGCAAAGTAAGAATCCCACCTTTACATATTTACTTCAACTGCATAAACTTTTCAAACATTTTCAATCAAAATGTATAAATATTCACCAAACCTTGATATCTCGGTGTTTGTCACAAAATCGTCACGGTCTGGTGTGATTTTGTTCACACCTTGTATTGGTGTGTTCGTGATTTAATGAACATAAGCAATAGAGAATGGGAACACGGAGGGATCAAGATGTCAAACAAAAAATCTCCATTATGGCAACGTATGAATTATCTAAAACCAAAAGAAAAATATGCAAACAATCATAGCCAATTACAGGAAGGTGATCGGGATTGGGAAAATGTCTATCGCAGAAGGTGGCAGCATGACAAAGTGATTCGCTCTACACATGGTGTCAATTGTACGGGCTCTTGTAGCTGGAATATATTTGTAAAAGATGGCATTGTAACATGGGAAGGACAGTCAATTGATTATCCTTCTACAGGACCAGACATGCCAGACTTTGAACCACGTGGCTGCCCAAGAGGAGCAAGCTTTTCTTGGTATATTTACAGTCCGCTGCGTGTTAAATACCCTTATGTCAGAAAAAAATTATTAATGTTATGGCGTGAAGCTTTACAGATACATGAAAATCCGTTAGATGCTTGGAAGAGTATCGTGGAGGACCCGGAAAAAGCAAGAATGTACAAAAGTGCTCGAGGCAAAGGTGGTTTAGTCCGTGCCGATTGGCAAGAAGTTACTCAATTAGTAGCGGCATCTGTATTATACACAACGTTAACATATGGATCAGATCGTAACATCGGTTTTTCACCAATTCCGGCGATGTCCATGGTTAGTCATGCAGCAGGAAGTCGCTTTATGTCATTGCTCGGTGGACCAATGCTTAGTTTTTACGATTGGTATGCAGACTTACCACCAGCATCTCCGCAAATTTGGGGAGATCAAACAGATGTACCGGAAAGCTCTGACTGGTACAATTCCGGTTATATTATGACTTGGGGTTCAAACGTACCGCTAACCCGTACACCAGATGCACACTTTTTGGCAGAAGCACGATATAAAGGAACAAAAGTAGTGTCCGTAAGTCCGGATTATGCTGAATCGACCAAATTTGCAGATGATTGGATGTCGGTGAAACAAGGTACAGATGGTGCTGTTGCGATGGCGATGGGACACGTGATTTTAAATGAGTTTTATCAAAAAAATCGCACGCCATATTTTGAAGACTATGCTAAACAATATACTGATTTTCCTTTTACCGTCAGATTAAAACAAAAAGGAGACAACTATATTGCCGACCGTTTTCTACATGCGAAGGATTTAGCACTAGAAACGACCAATAGTGAATGGAAGCCATTAATGTACAATGCTTTAACAGAAGATTTCGCTTTGCCACAAGGAACGATGGGAAGTCGCTGGGATAAAGAGGGCAAATGGAACCTCAAGCTAATTGATGAACGGAATGGGGAAAAGATCGAACCAGTTCTCGGCTTTTTAGGCATCGAGGATACAATCAAAACAGTAGAGATTGCCTATTTCGATGCCAATACAAGATCAACGATGAAGCGTAACATTCCGGTGAAACAAGTAGCAATCAATGGGAAAATCGAGTATGTTACAACGGTTTATGATTTAATGCTCGCCAATTATGGTATTGACCGTGGCATTGGCGGTGATGTTGCTTCATCCTATGATGAGATCGAAGCTTTCACACCGGCATGGCAAGAGAAAATTACTGGTGTCGATCGAAATCTAGTAACCAAAATTGCTCGTGAGTTTGCGCAAAATGCGATTGATACCAATGGCCGCTCGATGATCATTGTCGGAGCAGGCATTAACCACTGGTTCCATTCCGATGCGATTTACAGAGCAGTTGTCAATCTGGTGATCATGGTTGGTGCTCAAGGTGTAAACGGCGGGGGCTGGGCACATTACGTCGGTCAGGAGAAGTTACGCCCTGCCGAAGGATGGAACACGATAGCCACCGCAAAAGATTGGCAAGCACCGCCGAAACTACAAAACGGAACATCCTTTTTCTATTTTGCAACGGATCAATGGCGCTATGAAGAAACATCGATCAATGAGTTAACAGCCAAAACGGTTGACGAGGCAAGATACGAACATCCAGCTGATTATAATGTGTTAGCAGCAAGGCTAGGTTGGTTACCATCTTATCCAACATTTAAGCAAAACAGTACGAAAGTATACGAAGATGCGGTGAAAGCTGGTAATCAAACACAAGAAGAAATCGGTAAATATGTGGCCGAGCAATTAAAAGAGAAAAAACTAGAATTTTCCATAGAAGACCCGGACAATCCGGTCAACTATCCAAGAACCCTTTTTGTCTGGAGAGCCAATTTAATCTCTAGCTCGGGAAAAGGTCATGAATATTTCTTAAAGCATTTACTAGGCGCAGATCATGGATTATTAAATGATGATCAAGACAGCTTACGGCCATCAGAAATACAGTGGCGTGATCAAGCACCAGAAGGAAAGTTAGATTTACTGGTTGACTTAGATTTCCGTATGGCAGGAACTGGTCTTTATTCCGATGTGATTTTGCCAGCAGCAACATGGTATGAGAAACACGATTTATCCAGTACCGATATGCACCCGTTTGTACACCCGTTCAATCCAGCAATTTCGTCACCATGGGAAGCAAAATCGGATTGGGATATTTTCAAAGCATTAGCAAAAGGGATTTCTGATTTAGCAGAAGAAGTAGGTTTTGAAGCATTTAAGGAAATTGTCACAAGCCCATTACAACATGATACACCACAAGAAATTGCACAACCGTTAGGTGAAATCAAAGACTGGTCAAAAGGTGAATGTGAACCAATTCCAGGTAAAACTATGCCAAATGTTCATGTCGTAGAACGTGATTATAAACAACTATATAAAAAGTTCACTTCACTGGGAGATAATATTGCGAAAAATCCTTACGGTGGTAAAGGAATCAACTGGTCCATGGCAAAGGAATATGAACAAACGATGCATGCGATCGGCCAAGTAGAAGAGGAAGGTATATCAAAAGGCTTACCTAATATCACCGATGCTCGCGATGCATGTGAAGCAATATTACGTCTGTCATCAACGACAAACGGTAAAGTAGCCGTGAAAGCGTGGGAAGCATTAGAAAAACAAACAAACTTAGAGCTGAAGGATTTAGCAGAAGAACGTGAGGAAGAACTGTTTACCTTTGCACAAATTAATGCACAACCTAAAACAGTAATTACGTCCCCGGCATTTAGCGGCTCAGAAAAAGGTGGCAGAAGGTACTCACCTTTTACTACCAATATCGAAAAATTAATTCCGTTCCGTACGATAACCGGAAGACAGTCATACTTTGTAGATCACGAAATGATGAAAGAATTTGGAGAAGAAATGGCGACGTATAAACCAATGCTTCACCATACTCCGTTTAAGAAGGACCGTCCGCCAGTGGAAGGGAAAGAAATAACGTTAAATTACCTGACTCCACACAACAAATGGTCGATTCACAGTATGTATTACGATGCACAGCCAATGCTGACCTTATTCAGAGGCGGTCCAACTATTTGGCTTAACAAAGATGATGCAAGTGAGGCTAGTATTGAAGATAATGACTGGATCGAATGCTTTAACCGTAATGGTGTGGTCGTTGCCAGAGCAGTTGTTTCACACCGGATTCCGAGGACGATGGCATTTATGCATCATGCACAGGACCGTCATATTCACGTACCTGGAACCAACTTAACGAAAAATCGCGGAGGTACTCATAATAGTCCAACCAAAATTCATATGAAACCTACCCATATGATTGGCGGATACGGACAGCTTAGTTACGGCTTTAACTATTATGGACCGACAGGAAATCAACGTGACTTACATGTTGTCATTCGCAAACTAGAGGAGGTTGATTGGCTTGAAGATTAAAGCACAAATCGGGATGGTCATGAATTTAGACAAATGTATTGGTTGTCATACATGCAGTGTAACGTGCAAAAATACCTGGACAAATCGTCCGGGTGCAGAATATATGTACTTTAATAATGTCGAAACAAAACCTGGTATCGGCTATCCGAAAGGCTGGGAAGATCAGGACCATTATAAAGGCGGTTGGGAGCTAGATAGCAAGGGAGAATTAAAATTAAAGTCAGGTTCCAAAACAAAACGGTTGATGAACCTTTTTTATAATCCATATCAACCAACTATTGATGATTACTATGAGCCTTGGAACTATGATTATGAAAAGTTAACGAATTCCGAAGAACGTAAACATCAACCGGTAGCTCGTGCAAAATCAGCTATCACTGGTGAGTTTATGGATCTGGAATGGGGACCGAATTGGGAAGATGACTTGGCTGGTGGTCATATAACAGGTATGCGTGACCCTAATGTTGAGCAAATGGAAGAATCAATCAAAACGGAGTTCGAAGACGTCTTTATGATGTATCTTCCACGAATTTGCGAGCATTGTATTAATGCACCGTGTGTTTCCTCATGTCCATCAGGTGCAATGTATAAACGAGATGAAGACGGTATTGTATTAGTGGATCAAAATGCGTGCCGGGCATGGCGTCATTGTGTAACATCATGTCCATATAAAAAAGTCTATTTTAACTGGAAAACAAATAAAGCAGAAAAGTGTACAATGTGTTATCCGCGGATTGAAAATGGGCAGCCGACGATTTGTTCTGAAACATGTGTTGGTCGTATCCGCTACATCGGTGTCATGTTATATGATGCAGATCGCGTATTAGAAGCAGCATCTGTTGAAGATGAAGATAAATTATATGAAGAACAATTAAAAATATTTTTAGATCCAAATGATCCAGAGGTGATCAAACAAGCGAAAAAAGATGGTATCCATGATGACTGGATCGAGGCTGCACAAGAGTCACCTATTTATCGAATGATTATGGATTGGAAAATCGCATTACCTTTACATCCCGAATACCGCACAATGCCAATGGTATGGTACATTCCACCACTAAGCCCTGTGATGAACGTAATTGAAGGAAAAGGCAGTATTGCAGACGTTGACGATATTTTCCCTGCCATTGATAATATGCGTATTCCCATTGAGTATCTTGCCAACCTTTTAACAGCCGGAAATACGGATCATATACGGACTGTACTGAAAAAAATGGCGGTAATGAGAAGTTTTATGCGAGCAGAAACAACAGGAAAAGCTTTTGATGAAGAGATCATGAAGGAATTAGGTTTAACGAAAGAAGAAACAAGAAAAATGTTCCGTTTATTATCAATTGCCAAATATGATGATCGTTTTGTAATTCCAAAAAGCCACCGTGAAGATGTTCGTGATTTATATGAGGATCAAGGTGCATGTGGTCTTGACTTTGCTGGTGGACCAGGAAGCTGTGGCGTCTTGTCCTAAGGAGGGAAATAGTATGAAACAGGAAGTGATATCTTCCACCTATCAGTTAATCAGCTTTTTACTTCGCTACCCAACGGAAGAGCATAGGTTGGCGGTTGAAGAAGCACAACGATTTGTTGCTGAAATCGAGGAACTATCCATTAAAAAGTCGCTCACAGTTTTTCTCGATGCTATCTCTGAATGGGATCAGGATCAATGGGTGGAACATTATATCGAAGTATTTGATTTCGGCAAAACTTCTAACTTATATATGACTTATTTAAAGCTTGGGGAACAAAAAGAAAGAGGTTTAGAACTATTAAAGCTGAAGAAATTTTATGAAGCGGCTGGTTTTGACGTAATGGATAAAGAACTTCCTGATTTCTTGCCTTTAATGCTCGAATTTTGTGGGGAAGTAAGAAAAGAAGTAAGGCTCGAGTTATTAGAAAAACACGTCGCAGCGATTGTGGAAACGAAAAATAAGTTAGTCAAATTCGATAGTGCTTATCATCTTTTATTAAACGCATTGATCACATTGATAAAGGCTGAAGGGTTGGAAGTAGAGGAAGAAGCGCTAACTGTAGAAGAAAAGCCATTGTCTTTAGAAGATGTTCGGATCATGCAATCGATGCGTGAACAATTAATAAATAATCAGTTAAGTTAAAGGAGAAAGGAGCAGAACAATGAGTGCCTCCATCGATTGGATTCTATGGGGAATCCTTCCTTATATCGTGTTAACCATATTCATTGGTGGTCATATTTATCGCTATCAAAAGGATCAGTTTGGCTGGTCTTCCAAATCAAGTGAATTTTTAGAGAAAAAACATTTGCGAATCGGCTCGACTTTGTTTCATTGGGGAATGTTGTTTGTCTTAGGTGGTCATTTTCTTGGAATATTAGTCCCTGTAACTGTTTATGAATCATTCGGTGTTACCGAGCATCAGTACCATATTATCGCACTTGCATTTGGTATTCCAGCAGGTATTGCAGCAGTGATCGGTCTTGTTTTACTCTGTTATCGTCGTTTAAGTGTACAACGGATTAAAAAAACAACATCCAAAGGCGATTGGGCCGTATTATTCTTTTTAATGATTGTTGTCGTGTCAGGTTTATCAGCAACGTTTTTGAATGTCGATTCACATGGGTTTGACTATCGAACAACAATAGCACCTTGGTTTAGAGGATTATTCATATTTCGGATTGATCCGCATCTAATGGCGGAAGTCCCTGTTTGGTTTAAAATTCACCTGCTTGCCAATTATGCTTTTGCATCGATTTGGCCGTTCACAAGAATGATGCATGTGTTCAGTTTCCCTATACGTTACTTGTCAAGAAGTTATGTGATTTACAAAAAACAAGTTCGAAAAGCTTAAAAAGGTGTGATAAAAAATGGAATGGAAGCAAAAAGCAAATACCATAATCGAAAAAATCCAACAAGGTCAACAGCATTTGGTACAACGAGAAGTGGTGGAAATCGAACAACAGTTGAAAAAAATAGAGGAATTGTCTAATGCTGAACTTCTATTTCTTCATCACACAGTAGCTTTATTTTATCAGGCAGAGAAAAACTATTCCTTAGCTTCTCATCATTTTCAACAAGCGATCAAGCACCGTTATCGTGACAAGGAAGCGGAAGAAATTTGGCTGCAGGCACATCTTGCTTTTGCCAAATTGGATGAACAGATTAAGCAATTTAGTCAGGCAAGAATGACATTAGCAAAGGTACTGCAATATCTTGAAAAGAAACAAGCGGATCATACTGAGATTGCCCTTGTTTATCAACGGATCGGCTGGTTGTTTTATCAAGAAGAAGAACTACATCAGGCCCACACCCAAATGGAACAGGCTCGAAAACTACTGTTAGAAGAGTTAGAACCAGTTGATCCAATGGTAATGAAGGTTACCGATCAGTTAGCTGATATCTATGTCGCTTTGGAACAACCGGAACTAGCGATTCAATTGTTTGATAACATCATCGCTAGAGAGGACACCTTGCTTTCAGATGAGGGTAAAGCGACACTATTGATGAAAACAGGAGAGCTGCACTTTCATATTGATTTAAAAAAGGCTCGCCGGATTATTGATCATGCTGTAAAACTGGTGAATACAGAGCATCCATTATCTGTAAGAGGATTTATGTTGCTTGCAGAGATTGAAGAAAATCTTACAGCATTTCCACGTGCAGTGAAATATTATGAGCGGGCTTTGGAGATTATCAATCAAAAGTATGAAAAAGACCATTTTCTTGTCGTGTTTTTGTATTCTAAATTAGGTACGATTTCGTTAAAAATGGGCGAAGATCAAAAAGCAAAGCGATTTTTAGAAGTAGGTTTACCATTATCAGATAAATATCCAAAGATTCGCATGCAGTTTTTATATGCTTTAGGAAAGATTTATTCTAAACAAGAAATATATGACCAAGCCTTGGATATGTTTACAGACTTTTTACAAGGTCTAGAAGCAAAAGATAAAATGCGAACATTAGCGTATGCCAATACATTACAAGCCATCGCTTATAACTTTCTAATGCAAGCTGATGTAGATAATGCGATTGTACGTTATCATGAAGCACTTTCGATTTATGAAAAGCTAGGATCCAATTGCCACAATGAGAAAGGGTTAACGGCCATTAGACTAGGTTATAGCTATTATCAAGCAGGGGAGATAAAGCAAGCTGAAAAATATTATGAACTTGGTGCCGAGACAATTGAAAAAGTCAATGATCAAGCGATTAAACAAGAAGCCTATTTAGCATTAATAGAGTTTTATAAAGAAACCAATCAACCGAAAAAACAATATCAGTACGAACATAAATTAATTCAATTCAATAAAAAGAGTATATAATTGGCAAGTGGGTTCATGCTATAGGTGAGGTGATAGTATGGATCCAAAAAAGAATTCCAAAATTGCAGAACGAAATTATGAGGTAGAAGATTATAAACGAAATGATCAAATGAGCAAAGGTTTAGCCGAAACACACGAACAAGTGTCTGATAGCTATATGGACGGAGACAACGACGAAGAACAGACTGAATAAAAAGTAAGTTGTTTCCGGGGAAATATGAAGACTAACAGCTTTAATACAAGTATTTGATTTATGACCAAACACGAACATCAATTTGGATGCTCGTGTTTTTTGTCTTGGGAAAAAATCATTCTTCCTTGAATAAACGCAGTTATCCAAGAAACTGAACCAGCTGTCCGAGGAAGGTGGTTAGCGTCTATGTAATAATAAAATGATTACTTAAATAATTCCAATTCTGTGGTGCCGGCAAATTCAATTGCCAGTATGTTACACCTAGCAATTGATACTGATCGACTACATGATATTTTTCCCGATAACTCCTAATATCCTCAAACCAAACGATATGCTCCTCCATTTCTTCCCAATATCGATACCACGGTGAGGCAGCAACCTGATCAAAGGCAATTACTGTTTGAGCAGAGATTGCCTGGTTTTGGGCACCTATAACTGATAAAGCAGCGGTCGTATTATCGGTTACTCGCCAATCATATCCATACAAAGGAAAAGCGATTTGTAGCTTACGAGAATCAATTAAGCTTGTTGCATACCGGACAACCTCGTACATCCACCACAACGGAGCTACTGGATCGGGTGGACCGCCTGGATATCCATAATCAATGGTCATAACAGCTACCACGTCTGCAATCGCTCCAATTGCCTGATAGTCATAGGCTCCTACAATCGGGTTTGTTGGCAAATCTTCTGTTTTTGCATGTACATTAACATGTAGAATAAGCGTACCAAGAGCGGTTTTTAATTCATTCAAAAATGTATTAAAATTATCTCTTTGTGCAGGAGGAATAAATTCTATATCCAGGGAAACTCCGCCATATTCTTTGTCATGAATAAACTGTAATAAACTATCGATTAAATTTCTCCGATAAACGGGATTAGCCAACACGTTCCCAGCTAACTCTGCATCAAAATCTTCCGAGGTAAAGTTACGAATCATTAATAGTGGGGTAACACCGAGCCGGTTACTTTCTCTTACGATCTCTGTATCATCTAATAACACATAGGCATTGCCTTCTGAAGTAAATGAATAAGATACAACTGCTAAATATGTAAGCATATCAGATAAATGTTGAAGAATAGGTAAAAAGGTTTGTGGGGAGTAAGGAACAATAAATCCTAATGTTTCTATTTGAGGCTTCAATAATGTTGGAATCAAGAGTCTTTGACCAATATATAATTGTTCTGGTCCTGCTATGGGGTTTGCATGTATTATTGCTTCTACTGTGGTGTTAAAACGATTAGCCAACTGCCAAAGCGTGTCTCCTCTTCTGACGATATAAGGTCTCAGCTGACCATTAAGTCCTTCTGGAATATAAAGAGCTAGACCAGGTATGATACTATCCGGATTAGACAAACCATTCACTTCAACAATAGTAGAAACCGAAAGTTGGTATTGATATGCAATTTGCCATAAAGATTCTCCGCTTTGGACAACATGAACGGTCATTCGTTTTCACCCCTTGTTCCTAGTGTATGGTCCTCCATTTATGAATTAGAACTAAAAACTTTAATGAATCGTTGCTAGTCTCATCTGCTTGAAAAATATAGTTGTCTCTCTTAAGTTTTTGTGTTAACTTTTATTTTGTAATGGTTAACGAAAGGGAGAGAATCATGTATTCTAGTAAATTACGAGCACTTATTTTAGCAAGTATTTTCACGGCAATTACAGCTATTTTAGCGCAATTACAAGTACAATTATGGGTTGTTCCATTCAGTGGACAAACCTTAGCAGTAGGATTGACAGCAACGATTATCGGTAGCAAGCTTGGCGCGCTTTCGATGTTTGGCTACTTGTTAATCGGTCTGATCGGTCTTCCAGTATTCTCTGGTTTATCAGGAGGACCGCAAGTTTTAGTCGGGCCGACCGGAGGCTACATTTTGGGCTTTATTGCGACTGCGTACATAACTGGATTCATTTTAGAAAAAACATCCTTCAATTTCAGAATGGCATTGATCGCAAATATTGTGGGAATGTTTGTTACCTTGGCATTTGGCATGACGCAGCTTAAATTCGTGGCAGAATTAAGTTGGAGTGCAGCAATGGCTTCAGGCGTATATCCATTCCTAATCGTAGGAATCATCAAAGCCATTCTTGCAAGCTGGCTTGGAATTATGATAAGGAATAGATTAACCAAGGCAAATTTATTGTAGATAAGAGGGACAGGTTAATGGGCTGATATCGGTACATTAAATCTGTCCCTCTGTCTTGTTTTATGGTATGATAATGGATGTGAAATTTTTCTTTCTAAATAACATTTTTGCGTCATATAGTAGAAGTAATGTTCGAAAATTATAAGCTGAGATTAATAAGGGAGCGTTCATTCGTGTTTACAGAAATTGACCAATTAAAAATACATTATAAACAAACTGGTGAGGGTCGTCCTGTCGTTATGCTTCATGGTTGGGGAACGAGCCTCGATTTGTTTGAGGATTTACAAAATAGTTTAAGTGCTCATTTTCAGGTTACGTCCTTGGACTTTCCTGGCTTTGGTCAAAGTGATGAACCACCTGAAGCATGGGATGTAGGCAGATACACAGATTTCTTTGAGCAGTTTTTAGCAAAGTTAGATATAAATAATCCGATATTAATCGGTCATTCTTTTGGTGGAAGAATATCAATAAAATATGCAGACCGACACCAGAATAATGTACATAAGATAATATTAATAGGCAGTGCTGGTGTGAAACCGAAGCGTAAAGCAGATTATTATGTAAAAGTATACACGTATAAAACACTGAAAAAAGTGTTAAGCTTGCCAATTTTAAATCGTTATAAAGATGAAATCATTGCAAAATACCGTGGTAAAGCGGGATCTTCGGATTATCAAAATGCATCTAGAGTGATGCAGCAAACATTAAGTAAAGTAGTTAACGAGGATCTACAGCACCATATGCCTAATATCAAAGCACCAACATTATTAATTTGGGGTGCAAATGATACGGCAACGCCTGTACAAGATGCGAAAATGATGGAAAAGTTAATTCCAAATGCAGGATTAGCTTTAATTGAGAATGCAGGCCATTATGTGTTTTTAGAACAAAAACGTCGTGTCGCGGTGATTGTAGATACTTTTTTAGAAGAGGATAAAGGAGCAGTTTGATGATGCAGATTATATTTTCAATTGTCAGTGTATTATGGATGGTATATGCATTCTTTCGAGTAAAACAGTCGATCCATATGCTGCAATTAAATAGTTACTTTAACAACCGATTATGGCGTTGGATGACAGAGCATTGGTCAAAAGTTGTACCTATTCATGAGTGGTTAGCACTTATTTTCGCCCTACTATTATTTTTGGAGTGGAATTGGCTCATATTCGTGATCGCATTGCTAGGTCTATTCGTGCCGAGAACGAAACAAGAAAAGAAAAAATTAGCTGTTACCGCGCGTGTCAAACGTCTGATTACGACTATTGCGATTATTTATCTTTTCTTATTCGCAACTAGCTTGCATTTTATTTGGAATGATTACCCGTTAAGCTATGCTGGGTTAGTGATTGTACTAGGTTCGATCTTCACATATGTTATTGTTTTATTAGCGAACCTTATTAACAAACCGATAGAGAATAGAATTAAAGAGTATTATTATCAAGATGCAAAACGAATGATCAACAGTGCCAAAAATACCGAAACAATCGGAATTACCGGTAGTTTTGGTAAAACAAGTACCAAGTTTATTTTGGATACGATTTTGTCATCACATTTTAATACATTAAAAACACCGAATAGTTTTAACACAAAAATAGGTGTAACGATTACTATCCGTAACTCTTTAAAGCCATATCATGATGTATTTATTGCCGAAATGGGGGCGAAAGAGCCTGGCAATATTCAAGAAATCTGTGAATTAGTAGGACATAAATATGCGATATTAACGGCTATTGGTGAGCAGCATTTGGAAACATTCAAGACACTTGAAAACATTAAAAAAACGAAATATGAAATTGTCGAAACATTGCCGTCAGATGGTATTGCTTTTCTCAATCGAGATGATCAAAACATAATGTCTTATACCCCGAAAAATCAGTGCCGTAAAGTTTATTTCGGAATCGATGATCAAGAAGCAGACTACCTAGCTTCTGCTATTCGTTTTCACCAAAAAGGTACTACT
>NZ_WJID01000025.1:0-77967 GCF_010994055.1 Gracilibacillus thailandensis
CATACTGGTTGTTTTGTTCAGTTTTCAAAGATCAATGTTGTGTCGTTTTTTGCGACGAAATATAATATACCATGTATCAAAAAAGAAGTCAATGCCTTTTTTTGAATTTTTTCTTAGCTGTTCATCACTTCATTTCCTTACGACGACAAATGATAATATACCATAAACTTATATAGCAGGCAAGAGGTTTTTTAACTTTTTTTCTGACATATAAAATAAAAATACTATATCCCTTTTTACAAAAAAGATACAGTATCTACTTTCCTTATTCAATTTGCACTTTCTTAGGTATATATTTCTTTATCTCTTCTTCACTAGCTACTCGGGTATACAATTGAAATATGACCTTATATCTCTCACGCATTGCTTGCTTCACCATTTTATCTATTCGATGATCTTCTAAGTCCAGCAGTAATTCTTCTAGCTCTCTTTTTATCACATACTGCAGTTCACTTTGCTCCTTATCATTAATTAATAAGCCTAACATCTTGTCCACCCCTAAAATCTATTTTAATAATGATAATCTCCCCACTATCTAATATCTATATTCCTGTTTTCTTTCAAAATTAAACATAATTAGACATCATATTAAAGAAATACCCTACATATAATGGAGACAAGCCCAACTAAAGGGAGGGGATTTTCGGTGAGACGATTATATATTGTAGACATGAAGAAACAAAAAAAAGCATTCCTCATTATTCCAATTGCTTTTTTTGTTGCCCTGTTTTTATTTTTAGAATTTAATTATACCTCTACGGTTTTTTCTAATCAGGATAATCCACGGGCGTTAAATGCTGGGAATGAGGACCATCCATCCGTCGCTTTAACTTTTAACATCAGCCATGGTGAAGAACAAGTTATCCCTATCTTAGAAAGATTGAAGAAAGAAGATGTTCAAGCCACATTCTTTGTAAGTGGTGAATGGGCTGAGCGACACCCTGATATTTTAGAACAAATTGCAGAGGACAAACATGAGATAGGAATGCTCGGTTACCAATATCAATCATACGTCGAGCAAGAGATAGATGAAGTGCGAAGCGATTTGAACAAAGCAAAAGATATTTTTTCTAAGTTAGGTTATGAAGATATTTATTTATTAAGAGCACCTAATGGGCATTTAAATGAAGAAGTGATTAGCTTAGCTGAGAATCAAGGGCTTAAAGTGATTCATTGGAGTATTAATCCAAATGATTGGCAGAACCCTGGAACTGAAAAGATTGCCAATCATATTCTAAAGAATGTTCGCAATGGGTCGATCATTTTACTTCATGCTTCAGATAGTGTGAAACAAACAGAACAGGCACTTGAGGTTGTCATCCCAGAGGTCAAAGATGACAAAGAGTTTTTGACTATTTCTGAATTGATTACACAAGCAGAAACAAACCAAGAAGAACTTCAATCTAAAAAGAAATAGACCATTCCTTAAAGGGTAGGTCTATTTCTTTTCGGTTAAACGATGTAGTATTAACAGCTGATAAGTATTACATAATATCAATGGTACAATCATTAGCCAAGCATAGTCGCCATTTTCTGTACGCAGTCCTGGCACCCACTCAATCGATGTAATGACAACCATAAAGAAAAGGGCTGGGATAAATGCTCTTTTGTGGGTTTCTTTTGCTTTTATGCCTGCAACAAACCAACTAAAAATAAATAAAGCAATCGCAGTTAACAAAAATGGTGTGACCGTGCCGTCTTCCACACTTCGATAACGGAAGTAGACGAGATCAAACAGAGCAAAGGCAATTAATACTACCTGCACTGTTGGCCAATACCTACGAAAAACACCTAAAGCAAATTGATTAACAGTCAAATATGCGAAAAAGCCCATTTGGCTGATCAAACTAAAAACAAAGCCTAAACCAGTGAAAAAAATCAGCAAGCCTAATATTTCAAACCAATCAATCGGATTGAGGTTTTCTGCATACACTCCTGCCTTCACAAAAAAACTCGCAATTAGGGTAGAAACCCCACCTAAAAGCAAAGTAGAAAAAAACAACCGTACAACATTACGACTTTTCAAAATAAAATCCCCCTACATTCTATATCCTGTTACGTATTTTACCACGAACTTCAGTTTTTTTCGCTTGTCATACATATTAATTATAAATGACTCCATATTATAAATACAGGTTATTTTTTTATAAGAAAGGTAGCGGTAAATATGAACCGATTTTTATATATGTTAGGTATTACTCTACTGCTGCTTTCAGGATGTGGTGGCGGTGGGAACAATGCAGGTAACCAAGATAGTGAAGACTATGAAGGAACAAAAAAAATGGTCGCAGACATTCTTAAAACAGATGAAGGAAAAAAGGCGATTACAGAAGTGTTGTCTAGTGATGACATGCAACAAACTTATGTGGTCGATGCAAAAGTCGTTAAAGACGCCGTAACAGAAACACTCTCTTCCGACAAAGGAAAAGAATTTTGGAAAAAAATGTTCCAAGATCCTAAATTTGTAGAATCATTTGCGAAAGCATTGCAAGATAAACAAGAGGATGTCACCAAAAAGTTAATGAGTGACCCAGAATATCAGAGAAAATTAATGGAAGTACTCAAAAATCCAGAGATGGAACAACAATTAATGACAGCCTTAACTAGCCAAGAATTTCGAAGTCATTTAGAGAAGGTAATGGAAGAAACTTTTGATTCTCCAATGTTCCAAGCAAAAATCACTGATTTACTTTTAAAAGCGGCTAAAGAAATGAAGCCTTCAGAACAAGGTGGAGGCGGCGGATCTGGTGGATCATCGGGTGGTTCCGGTGGTGGCGAAGAGAAGCAGCAAGAAAAAGAGCAAGAAGGACAAGATCAACAAGAAAATCAGTCTAGCTAAAAAGAAGTGGAGCCTTTTAAAAAAGCGCTCCACTTCTTGATTAAAATTGGTCAATGATTTGTTTAGCAACCTCAAGATATTCTTTACCATTAGGATGGTCTTCTTGATAGACAGATGGTGCAAAGACACCTTCTTCTTCAAATGGTTGTTGCAAGGAAAGTCGACCGATCACTTGTGTACCTAACACTTCAGCTAGCTTGTCGCCTCCACCTTTACCGAATACATATTCTTTTTCACCAGTTACTTTACTCTCAAAGAAGGCCATATTTTCAATGACACCTAAGATTTCATGATCAGTGTTAATCGCCATTTGACCAGCACGTGCAGCTACAAATGCTGCAGTTGGATGTGGTGTTGTAACAATTAATTCTTTTGATGACGGAATCATATTGTGTACATCTAATGCGACATCACCTGTACCTGGAGGTAAATCTAATAGGAGATAATCGAGTTCTCCCCACTCCACTTCCTTAAAGAAGCTTGTCAACATTTTACCTAATCTTGGTCCACGCCAAATAACAGGGGAATTATCTTCTACAAAGAAGCCCATCGACATAATTTTTACACCGAAACGCTCCACTGGAACGATCTTATTGCCGTTCAACTTCGGTCTTTCTTCCACGCCCATCATATCTGGTACACTAAAACCATAAATATCAGCATCAATAATTCCTACTTTTTTTCCTAATCTCGCCAAAGCAACTGCCGTATTCACTGTAACGGTTGACTTTCCAACGCCACCTTTACCGCTGGCAATTGCCAGGAAGTTGGTATTGGAATCTTTGCTAAGTAAAGAGGGATCTTCTTCTTTAGTTGGCTGGAATTTAGCGATTACTTCTTCAGGCAATTGGCTAAAGCGAAGCCCAACCGTCGCCGCTCCTAATTGTTTTAATGCACCAACTAATTCTTGTTGTAATTGCATTTGCTCTGCAGTATTCGTCTTTGCAATCGCAAGTTTGACACTCACATGATTTTTCTCTTCCTTAATAGAGACCTCTTCAATACCATCCGTTTCTTTAAACGTCTTATGTAAGAAGGGGTCTTTCATTTTATGCAAAAGGTCGATTACACTTTGTTCTGTTAGCAAAATAGGTCACCTCAATTTAAAAACTATTTAGTCCTATTTGCTAGTATAACACAAATTAAGCATTAACTAAGTGAGATGCATCAACGACTTATCGGGTTTGTTCGATGACATACTGTGAAATGCCCTCATATATGCTTGCCGCCATTTTTTTCTGATAATTCGTCGATTTTAATAATTCTTTCTCTTCTTCATTTGACAAGAAGCCAATTTCTACTAATGCTCCCGTTGTTTCGGCATATTTTAAAATAAATACCTGACTCATGGCCAATGCCTCTCGATTGGTATTCTCTAAATTACGACGAATTTCAGACTGAATTGCTTTTGCTAACAATTCATTTTGTTCTCTTCCAGGGTGATAAAAAGTTTGAGCACCTTTCCATTGCCTGTCAGGTAAAGCATTTAAGTGAATACTAAGAAAAAGATCCGCTTCTTTCTCTTTGATAAATGCTACTCGATTTTGAATATCCTCTGACTTTCTCCGAGACAAACCAGTTGTTCCATCTTGGGCTAAATCATAGTCGCCCTCTCTTGTAAGATAGACAATTGCTCCTGCCTGCTGCAAATAATCCCTAAGCATCTTGGACACTTCGAGGGCAATATCTTTCTCCTGGGTATCATCTGACCCTTTAGCACCACCATCAACTCCACCATGCCCTGGATCAAGGACAATCGTTTTACCAGCTAGTGGTAGCGACCATGTTTGCCACGAATCCAACGATCGTTGCATCGGGTATTGCATCAAAATAATTAATAAAAATAATCCAACTAACCACAGGACAACTTTAAATATCTTCGGCATCCGCTTTTCCCCCTATAATTCTCCTGTAACCACTATATGGGACAAGCGGGAAAGTTATGCCAGCTTACAAATATTTTATAGAGATAATTCATTTTGTTGATAATATATCGTTATATCTTGCTTTTCAATACTGTTAACCAATTCAGCATAACGATGCTGTATCTTTCTGCAGGTATCCCTTCCTTATATATTCGGAAGATTCTTTCCTTTTAAACAAAGCCATATCTACATCACATGATTGATCAACCGAAAATACCCCCTTCCGTAATGGAGAGAGGGTTTTTGTCATTATGCTGTTTGCTCTTTATTCTTCTGATTCTTGGAAAGAAACAACTGCAAGACAAAGATAATAGCAAGTGTCACTATGGCAATAATATCTGTCAGTAAGTTGTTTTGGATGAATAATAATGCTGTAATCAGCGCTAATAACCTTTCATACCAATGATATTGTCTGACTAACCAGTTTTGAATGAACGAAGCAAAGGCAATCATCCCGATTGTTGCTGTAATAATCGCCCAAATAACTTGATACCATGCCACATCCGTGAGCAAAAGAATAGTTGGATTTAATGTAAAAACAAACGGCAATAACAATGCTGCTGAATCATACTTAAACCCTTGAACACCAGTTGAAACTGGCCCAGCCTTAGCTATACCCGCTGTCGCATAGGCAGGTAGATTAATCGGCGGTGTATCATCCGCTAATACCCCGTAATATAGTACAAACAGGTGAGCAATCAACACATGAACACCCATATCTGTTAATACAGGAGCTACAATAGCTGCCAGAACAACATAGGTTGCCGTTGTCGGTAATCCTAATCCTAATAATAAACAAGCAAACACCGTTAATATTAATGCAAAATATAACTGGGTATTATCTGTTACTAAAAAGTTTGGCATCGCATTCGTTAATGTTTCACTAAAGCCAATTACAATTCTTGTGAATTTAGTAGATAAACCTGAAGTTGTGATTACACCAATCAGAATACCTGCAGTCGCACATGCTACAATAATGGATAGCGCATTTCGTGCAGCATTTTCAAAGCCAGCCAGTGTTTGCTTCCAACCAAAATGTACTGGTGGTGAATCTATCTTCATTTTTTTCTGTGACAAAGCAAAGATAAACGCTATCCCTATACTAATGAGTAGTAAGATTAAGATCTCTGACTTCCATCTGATCATCTCAGTACTAAAGAAATTGATATGAAAGATATCATTTAAAGCGTGTAACCCTTGATTAATGGGACCAATCAAAAATTGTAATAATACAGTTATCGCTATTACCGCCAACGCAATGATAGCAGTACGACCAAGATTATCTTTAAACCGTTGTACAAATAACGCTAGCACCAATAACACAATAATCGAAAAAAAGGCGGAATTATTAACTGAAACCCGAACATAGACCAAATAATAAAGTAAAGCAATTAATGGTATTAATAAATATCCTTGTTGCATTATCAATTTTCTGCCTGATGCCAATTCACTTTTATCAATCCCGGTAATACCATGTTTGGATGCCTCGAAATGCACCATAAATAATATACCGATATAGGCTAATAAAGCTGGAATAATCGCACTTTGAATAATTTCATAATACGGAATCCCTGTAAACTCTACCATAATAAATGCAGCTGCCCCCATAATGGGTGGTAAGAATTGGCCACTTGAAGATGCTGCCACTTCTACGCCACCAGCTACATGTGGTTTAAAACCGACTCGCTTCATTAATGGGATCGTGAAAGTACCGGTAGTGACTGCATTTGCTGTAGAGCTTCCGGAAATACTACCCATTAGTCCACTCGCTACAACACTTGCCTTCGCTGGCCCACCTTTATAGCGACCAAACATACGCAATGCCAAGTCAATAAACATCTTTCCCGCACCTGTAGACTCGAGAATCGAACCAAATAGGATAAATATAAACACAAACTGGGCGGAGGCATAAATCGGTGTTCCAAATATTCCGTTGTTACGATAGGAAATTTCATAAACAAAGCGTTCGAAGTCACCTCGTGTATGGTGAAACTGACCTGGCATATATTCACCTAAAAAGAAATAAGCTATAAAAACAAGAGCGATGATAACGAGCGGTTTTCCTACTACGCGGCGTGTCGCTTCAAGCACTAAAATAATTAAAGCTAAGCCAATGAATAAATCGAGGTCTGTAGGCCGGCCTGACATAATGGAGGTTGCTGTTTGTTTTTGAATAATATATGTACCAACCGCTAAAGAGATAATGGCTAGTACAACATCATACCAAGGTATAGATGTTTGGCGCAGACCTTTTTTGATCGGAAAAATACAAAAAACAAGTATTAACCCAATGGTTAAATGCAATATTAAAAATGTCTTGGAGCCTATACCAGGTAATCCAAATCCTGCAACATATAAATGGAAAGCAGATAAAAAAACACTAATTGCTAACACAACAATACCCCAAAGCTTACGAAGCTCTCGATCACTTCCCTCTAATTCTTGTAACATCTTCTTTTGACTATCATCCATCTCTATCCCTCTCTTTATTCAAATTGAAACTCTTCCACAATGAAGAACGTATTACATCTATTTCAATGACACGGCCAACAAAAGGCTGTTCCGAAAGGTAGATGGTTTGATTCTGGAACAAAAATGTATGCGGATACAAGTTGGATGGCTTCATTCTTAACACATCATCATGGATCGGACGATTAATATTTTTTAACACATAGTAACCATCCTCCATTGCAACCTCACCTTTCCTTTGATATGGTAATCCTGCTCCAAAAGATTTTGTCCAACTTTCCATTGTCCTTATTTCTCCCATATCAGAAAATTGGAATACTTCTTTTACGGGAGACTTTTCGACCGAGTGAATATATCGATGAGCAAATCTATTCCCTTTTTCAATGGTGTCTGCCCATAAAATTTCCTTCGTTTTCATATCTCTTATAACCAACTGATAGTTAGACGGAACTAATAACCATACACCTATCATCAGCAATATTACTACTAAACTTGTTGCAAGAAAGGCATTGCGACGTTGCAATGCCTTTCCCTTACTATTATTGTTCATCAAAGTACCGCTGTGCACCAGGGTGTAAGTCAATGGACATTCCGTCTAATGCCGAATCGATGGTTAAGTCTTTTCCACGTTCGTGAGCATTTTCCATCGCATCTATATTTTCAAATATAGCTTTTACCATTTCATAGACTTGATCTTCTGGAAGATCATCACTAGCAATTAACATCGCCTGTGGCGCAATGGTAGTTGCGGTAGCGTCAAAATTTTCATACGTATTCTCGTCTAATTCTACTTTGGTATAGTATGGGTATTCCTCTGTTATTTGATCGATTTTCTCTTCATTAATACTTACAATGCGAATATCAGCACTTGCCGCTAGTTCTTGAATACTTCCAGTCGGTGTACCAGCAGTTACAAATGCAGCATCGATATTACCGTCCTGCAGGTTAGTAGAAGCATCACCAAAGCCCATCCACTCAGCACTTAGATCTTCAAACGTTAAATCATGGGCAGCCAATATCTGACTTGCATTTGCTTCTGTACCAGACCCCACATCTCCAACTGCTACACGTTTCCCTTCCAAGTCTTCAACTGTTTCGATACCACTGTCAGCCAATGTTACAATCTGAATGGTTTCTGGATAAATCGTAAAAATACCACTAAATCCATCTACTACCTCTTCGAACATATGTGAGCCTTCTTGGGCATAGTAGGCAATATCATTTTGAATCAATGCCAACTGTGCTTGACCACCACTTACCTCATTTGCATTAACAACTGAAGCACCACTGGTAATACCTGTTGCACTAACACCATCGACATGCTCATCAATAATTTCTGCCATTGCTACGCCTAATGGGAAATAGACACCTGCTTCTCCACCTGTTAAGACAGTAACATCTTCTACCCATCCATCTGTATTTACTGCATTCTCTTCTTCTGTATCCTCTGATGATTCCTCTTGAGTATCCTCTGAACTTTCTGACGATTCTTCACTTTCACTATCACCATTATCCACCGCATCATCCGAAGCATCGCCACATGCCATTAGAATCAATCCTAAAGCAAGTAACATGGCTACTAACCAAATCTTTTTCCCCATAAAAGATCCCCCTCTTTTTAGTAAAATTCTTACTTTAAGATGTATGCATGAAATGAAAGAATCATCCCTTTTTTGTAAAAAAACTTACTCAAGAAAAAAAAACCCTTTCCCTCCAATAACGGAGGAAAAGGGATAAATTATTGTGCCTCGCTTAAATATTTTGTTCCCAAAAAAGGGCTATGGTTATATTCTTTTTCTTGCAACTCTATTTTTACCTTCTTCACTCGTCGATCTGACACTTCTTCCACCACAATTAAAAAATTGCTATATTGAAAAGAATCTCCTTTTGAAGGTATTACTTCTATGTTTTCGATCACCCAACCTCCTATGGTATGATAAGAACTATCGGGCGGGGTAATATTAAATACTTTAGCGAAATCATCTAATTGAAATTGTGCATCAAACACGTATAGACGGTCATGAATTTTAGAAACGGCATGAACCTTTTCATCTTGTTCATCCCATATTTCACCGACAATTTCCTCTAAAATATCTTCTAATGTGATTAATCCAGATGTACCACCAAATTCGTCTAACACAATAGCCATATGGATTTTTTCTTTTTGTAATTGTGGTAACAATGCCGATACCTTCATCGATTCTGTCACAAATAAAGGCTCTCTTAGCAATTCACGAATATTTACTTTGTTATATTTCACCAAATGAGTAAGAAATTCCTTTTCTGATAATATACCAATAATATTGTCAACAGTTTCTTTATAAACCGGTATTCTGGAATATCGCTCTGTAAAGAAAACTTCCTTTATTTCATCGATAGACTGATTCACTTCTATAGCCACCATATCAATACGAGGAGTTAAAACTTCTTCCGCAACCGTGTCATCAAAGTCCATAGAATGATATAAAAGTTCACGTTCTTCTTTATCAATTACTCCCTCTTCTTCACTAATGTCCAACATATATTTAATTTCCTCTTCTGTTACAGATGGAAGCTGATTGTTTTTAGCAAAGATTTTTGATACCAATGCTTTCAATTGTATAAACAGAAAATTAACAGGAGTTAATATTTTAATCAAAACATATAGAACATTGGAAATGATCAATGAATAGGATTCTGCATGTTCTTTAGCTAATGATTTGGGAAGAATTTCACCAAAAATAAGAATCAGTATCGTCATCATTATCGTACTACCTATTAACGCAAGACTTCCTCCAAACAATTCCGCAGCTATTGTTGCAGCAATACTTGCGGCCGCAATATTTACGATGTTGTTTCCGACTAATATGGTAGATAATGTTTGATCAAAATGCTCTGCAATATGAAGAGCCTTTTCACTTCCAGCCCTTCTTTTTTCCGCGAAATGTTTTAACCTAATTTTATTGACACTTGAATAAGCAGTTTCCGCCGATGAAAAAAAAGCTGACAACATAATCAAGATTGCTAATAAAGTAATGCCACTCAGTGGTATATCGTCCAAAAAACTCACTCTCCTAATTTTTATATCAAACGTTTACATCACTATTATATACTAACTACACAGAAAATAATACTAAATCGTGTTGAGATGGTTTAGTTAAAACTGTACAGTGTATCGTTATCCTTGTAGAATAAATTTATATCATTTTTTCTTTAAATGTTGTTTCAAATTTTAAGGAGGAATTTTTTTAATGGTTATCGCCATCACCGCTCTCTTATTTGTCTCATTGTTTTTTTCAGGAAGTGAGACTGCTTTAACTGCAACAAATAAAATGAAGCTACAAACAAAAGCTCGCAATCAGGATTAAAAATCAGCAAAACTACTAAACCTTATTTCCAAACCAAGTGAATTTATTACTGCGATCCTAATCGGAAACAACATCGCGAATATTCTATTGCCAACATTAGTCACAACCATTGCAATTGAATATGGATTTAACGTTGGACTCGCTTCTGCGATTCTAACTATAACCATTATTATTTTTGCAGAGGTTATTCCGAAATCCATCGCTGCCACATTTCCTGATCGTATTGCATACATCGTTTATCCTGTTATCAAGACTATTGTTGTTATATTAAAACCTATTACTATCCTGTTAAATAAGTTAACGGATTTTATTACAAAGATGCTTTCAAGAGGTCAAGAGCAGGATGTGTCCATTTCGAAGGACGAGTTAAGGGCTATGGTCGATATAGCCGACTCAGAAGGAATGTTTCATCAAGAAGAATCACACCGAATTAAAGGAGTACTCGATTTTTATAATCTTACCGTTAAAGATGTGCTAAAAACTCCCCGAGTAGAAGTAGTTGCATTAGCTAGTACAGCAAGTTTTGAAGAAATCAGAGATATTGCAATTCAAAACCCGTTTACAAGATACCCAATTTACGAAGAGGATATTGACACGATCATAGGTGTTTTTCACTCCAAATACTTGTTATCATGGTCAACGGAACCAAACAAATCACTTGAATCCTATAGTGATACAGATCCGTTACTGGTATATGAATTTCAGTCGATCGAATGGGTTTTTCGTGAAATGACAAAGGAAAAAAAGCACATGGCAATTGTTCTCGATGAATACGGTGGAACAGAGGGGATACTGACCCATGAGGATATTATTGAAGCAATGATCGGTTTAGAAATTGAAGATGAAACAGATTTAGAAAATGAAGGGTTAGTTGACACACTGACCGATACGGAAATTGTCTGTGACGGGAAAATTTCATTACGTCGCCTAAATTCCATTTTCCATACCGAAATTCCTGAGGAAGAGGATGTTCTAGCTGGTTATATTCTAAAAGAATTAAATTATTTCCCTAAAAAGGGAGAATCATTTGAAATAAATAATTTAAACTACCAAATATTAGATACAGACGGCCGAACGATAAAGCAAGTAAGGATTGTTAAATGAAAAACCGCTAAAATCCCCCTTTAAAAATGATAAGGGGGATTTTAAGTAACTTAAAAATCATATTCTGCTTCTTTTTCTGCCTGAATTTGTTGGTATGTTTTTGTTAGTGTAATAGTATCTTCAACGAGTCGTTCAATGCGAAAGATTACGTCATCATTAGTAATTTCTTTTCGGTAAAAATCCACATCCTCTATATAGACATAGCTTTGAACTACTTGTGCCTTCATATAACCTAATATTGGTTTTAATTGTTGTTCCGGAATAAGATAATGACGTTGTGAACCTGCTGTGACAATCATGCTTGCCACTTTACCCTCGAGTGCACTAGTTGGTAATAGATCAAAAATATTTTTTAACGTTCCTGGAATTGATGCTTGGAAAATAGGTGTTCCAATCAGTAATGCATCTGCCTTCATAATTGTTTCGGTTACTTTCTTCGTATCGCCCTTATAATCTAGATAATTCCTGCCATCACTAAACTGAATGTCATAATCAGCTAGATCTAGCAAAGTAACATCTATATCGGGATATTTATTAGTGATTGTTTCGACTGCATAATTTATCGCTGTTTTTGTTTTAGATCCGACAATCGAACCTGCTATTGCAACTACCTTCATTCTTGGCCTCCTATTTTGCTGTGTATTTCCGAATTGCTGGCAGAACTTCTTTTCCGATTAATTCGATATTTTTTCGCAATTTGTCAAACGGTATTCCACCAAAGTCCATTTGCGCAATGTATCGTTGGTGACCAAATGTTTCATGTTGATATAATATTTTTTCAATGACTTCCTGAGGACTACCGATGTTCATTACATCATGCGGGTCAGCCCCTTGAGCAAAGACTTGTTTGGCAAAACCTCTTCCGTTCGTCTTTTGCATACCTGCATTAATAAAAGGATATGTTTCACGCTGTGCCTGCTGTGTTGTTTCTGCTAGATAAAAGAAACCAGCTGTAGATACCGGGAATGCTTTCGGATCGTATCCTCCTCGTGCTAGTGCATCACGATAAGAGTCAATAGTCCGTTTGAACAGTGTTGCCGGTCCTCCTAACATAGCTACAAAGATCGGCACGCCTGCATATCCAGCCTTAACGGCACTAGAAGGATTGCCACCAACTGCTCGCCAGATTGGTAATGAGCCATTTAGCGGCCTTGGCAGCACATGAGCATTTTTTAATGGTGCACGGAACTGACCTTCCCAATCTACATATTCGTTTTCATTAATTTTTAATAAAAGATCAAATTTTTCTTCATATAATTCTTCGTAATCATGCAAATCATAACCTAAAAGATCAAAGTTTCCAACACGAGAAGCTCTGCCTGCAACAATTTCCGTACGTCCTTTTGAAATTAAATCAATGGTCGCAAAGTCTTCATACACTCTGACAGGATCCAGTGTACTTATAATAGTTGAAGAACTGGCAATTTTTATTTTTTCCGTTGCCTGCGCAATCGCAGCTAGTACAACAGAGTGTGCCTGTGTCGTGAAATAATCTTGATGACTCTCCCCAACACTAAAGAAATCAAGACCGGCATCTTCCGCTAATTTTGCCAATTCAATAATTTCATCTAAACGCTGACTTGCCGGAATCCGTTCACCTGTCTCCGGGTGAGGTAAATGATCACCTAATGTATATAAACCAAACTCTAGTCCTTTACTAGGATCGATACGATATTTTTCCATTTTGAACAACCTTTCTAACATCAAAGTTTGCTATCATATGTTATTATGAAGCATAGAAGTGTAAAATGTAAGTACGCACTTAAATGATATATAGTATCCAAAAATATACTGTAAAGTAGGGTGATTGATGATGAAGTACGAGCCGAATGCTTGCAGGGTAGAAGATGCACTAAGTATTCTTGTCGGCAAATGGAAGCCTATTATTTTACTTCATTTGCTGAATCATGGCACACAACGTTTTAATGAACTTAAGAGAAGTATGCCCGGAATCACGCAAAAAATGTTAACGAAACAGTTACGTGAGCTAGAAGCTGAAGACATTGTCGAACGAGTAGTCTATCCAGAAGTACCGCCAAAAGTCGAATATTCTATGACAGAATATGGTAAGAGTTTACAGCCTATTTTGGAGGCTATGCACGAATGGGGTGTAAAGCATACGTTGCATAAGCAGGAGAAGTTAAAAAAACAGCATGGATGATTAGGAGCGGTGGTTATGAATGAGAATGTAAAAGCACATTTACAGCAACTCGAAGAAAGCCATCTTCAATCAGAGGTCAAGAGTAGTAGTAAGAAATTAGCGCAAATACTTGCTAATGATTTTCAAGAGATTGGAAGCTCCGGCATTTTGATAAATAAAGCGATGTGTCTGGAAGGTGGAGTGGATCTAGATGAAATGTCTCTCCACAATTATCAGGTCGAACAATTAGCGCCAGATGTTGTTCTAGCAACGTATTATGTCATGAATCATTCGAAAGAACGTAACACATTGCGGAGCTCTATTTGGAAGTATATTGATGGTAGGTGGCAATTATCCTTTCATCAAGGTACTATTACCAATTTAAGTTTAGAAGAAATTAAGAAAAGCTTAGTGCGCCCGATTAGAAACGTAGCGACTTCAGAAATAACTGAGATAAAGGCATCACGGTGAGTTTACGAACCGATGATGACTTTCACCTAAAGGCATAAGTGCGACTAAGCCTCTGGTTTCACCAATCGGCAAGTCTTCTTTATCGTAGGGCAATTCGTGAAGTCGCCTAGTTTCTGGGCGCTCGGAGCTAGACATCTGCGCAAATTTTATGCTTTCCTTACAATTAAGAACGGGCAATAACCCCATAAGGTGTGGGTTACTGCCCTTCCTCACAAATCTTTATTTCAATTCTTCCATATATGACTTTGCATAGTGATTTAAAACTGTACTTGCTAGTGGTGAAATTTGCTCTTTGTTTTTTTCTTTAGTAAGTTGCTCTTTATACTTAGAAAGGAATTTTATTGCCTTTGTTGTTGAACCTTTTTCTACATGATGTTCCACTTGTTTTAATGTGTTAGTTAATTGAGGCACAATCGGTCCAGTTATATCACCAGTCTGGTCATATTGCTGCATGTAATTCTTTAACACCGTAATGTACCCAGGAGTAACTTCCACTACATTCGATTCTTCTGATTCGCCACTGGCATTCTCTGCTTTAATGTAATACGTATAATGTACCCCCGGTTCTGCCGTGCGATCAAAGTAAGTATCTACTTTGGCATATCCAATATATTCAACCTCTCCGTTTCTTTCTCGATAAACATTATACCGATTGGCTCCACCTTGTGATGTCCAAGTTAAACCAACAACATCCGTTCCTATTAAACTAACGATTAAGTCAGATGGTGTATTAGGAGGAATCATGTCAATATTAAGCTCTTCCGAGAACTCTGACTCTCCCATTTCATTCACTGCCAATATCTTGTAACTATATCCTGTATGATTTATACTGACACTCTCATCCTTATAGTTTGATGAATCTGTACTAGCAATTTTGCTAAACTCGCTTTCTTCATTCGCTTTTCGGTAAATATCATAATTGTCTGCTTCTTCAATAGAGTCCCAGTTGATTTCGAATGTAGAATTAGTTATTTCCCCTGCTGAAAGTCCTTGTGGCACTTCTGGAAGATCAATAGCTTCTTCTGTAGTTGTACTTACTGCATTTGACATGTCAGATTCTCCGCCAATACTTGTTGCTGATACTTTGTAGTAATATGTCGTAGAAGAATCGACAGGCTTATCCATGTAAGAAGGACTTATTGTGTCCGCTACTTTTTTAAATTCTCCATCCGGTTCAGTAGTCCTAAAAACGCCGTAACTAATAGCGTCTTCAACCTCCTTCCATTTTAATTCAACTGTTATACTCTTGGTTTTGGTGACGGTTAGTTCAGCTGGTGTATCTGGGGTGGGTTCATTAGGGTCAAAGAAGAAAATTTCTGTTAGTTCAGACAGCTCAGATTCCCCCCCAGCATTTATAGCAGAAATCTTATATTGATATGTTACACCTAATTCAACTGTATCATCTTTGTAATTACTTTCTTCCGTACTTGCAATTGCTCTAAACGAAGGGTCTTTGGACGATGAGCGATAGATTAAATACAATTCCTCATCATTAACAGACGACCAATTCAATGAAACCTCGTCTACTGCAATATCTCCTTCTAAGTCCTTAGGTACTTCATTGGGCGGCTCCTCCTGACTCGTCGGTTGAATTAATGCAAAATAGTTCATTCGACTACTGTTATTATTTGGCCCCATTACCACGTAGGATCCAGCAGGGTAATGCTTCTTATAGAGCTCAAATGTTACGGGTTGATCATCTACAATCGTTTGTCCGGTGTTTTCGTATTCTGATGATAACCATTCTGGCTTTGAACTCACTCTTGCATCATGAGCAACATATACATCTGCATCTGCAGCTAGATAAAAGGTAACGAGATCTTCACTTGTAGCACTTCTTGAATTCACTGCTGAGCGAATCCATTCCACACCAAGTAACTCTTCTGGTATATCGGTGAATCGATAACCATCTCGATCACCAGCTACCAGGTCTCCCTCTTGGAGGTTCTCTTCAATAGACCAATTCCTTGCATTTTGACCTCCTCCACTACTGTTATCATTAATGATGAGGTTTTTCGTAATTTCCCCATCCATTACTGGTAATGGTTCAGGCTCTACGTCTGGTTCGGGTTCTGTATCTTCTTCTGGCGGCACAAATGGATCACTTGTCCATACTGGTGGTTCCATTGGATAATTCTTTGGAAAAGATGAAGTAGCTAATTCATTTAAATATTCCTCTAAATTAGTATATCCATTGCCATTTTTGTCTGCATTTCTATCCTCTGGGTTATTTGGGTCAAATCCATTTGCTAGCTCCCATTCGTCTGGCATTCCATCCCGATCCGTATCCTTTGGAGCAGTTCCCTTCTCTAGTTCTGGAAAACCACCAACATCTTCTTCATGCCCAATAATAGCACCTGTTTGATTTCTAACATCGTGAATCACTCTTTGATCCACACTATCTCTCACTAATGAAGAACCTACATAATCTAAAACATGTTGATAAGCTTTTTCAGGCTCCTCTATATTAGTTAACGGATATTCAAAACGTTTGTCCACAATAACACTTGGTCTTTCCACTTCCATCATCTTTGTTCCTGTGTCCGTTCCATCTAAGATACCATTCTTATTACTATCTATTCGGTTGTTTTCTAGGAATAGGCTATAATTTTCATTTCCACGTACTACGGCATATTCTGGATTTCTTGAATTCACACCTGCTATAAAATAATTTCCTACCACATTACCATAGCCTTTCGTTCCTGATTCACCACCAGCAACATAAGGATACTGCCCCCAGTTGTATATAACATTATTCACAAAATCGATTTGCCCTTTTGTTTTAGGATTCCTATCATTATTATGGGCATAAAGGTTATGATGCATGGTGATCGTATTCATCTCAATTAATCCACCCATTGAATGTGTTAAAAGTCCTTCTGAGATGATAGACCACTGTACGGTTATATTTTTCGATTCTGGATTATCATAATCTTTACTTAATATCGATAAGTTTTCGTCAGTTCCCCATGAAAATGAAGAATGATCAATGATCACATTCTGACTATCTTCAAAATATAAAGCATCATCTTGGAAATCATTCTTTCCTAAACGAAATCGCATGAAACGGATAACAATATCGTTACTATCAATAAAACGAACATTATTTCCTTTTATGGTTACACCATCTCCTGGAGCAGTTTGACCAGCTATGGTGATATTGGATTTATTACGAACAATAATTTGTGGTATTTTAATTTCTCCGGATATATCAAATACAATGGTTCGAGGGATATCACCAGCAGTTGTCAGTGCATCATGAAACGTTCCTGGACCTGTCAACTCATAACTATTTACATGGTAAACTTCACCACCACGACCACCCTTAGAATACTGCCCAAATCCTTCAGCACCAGGAAAGGCTAGAATTTCTTCCTCTTCAGTAGCATTGACAATTGGATTCACAAAAGGAAGCATGAATAAACAGATAGTAAAACATAGCATACTATAAAATAATTTCCTCATAAAATACCTCCGTTTTTTAGTGTCACAATTGGCAGCAGTTTCTTTTTTATCTAACTTTCAATAAGTAACGACTCCTCCTCTCTATTTATAGAATAATTAGGTGCTTCCATTATAGGTTAAACGCACACGTAAGCGATTACAACAAACTATTCTCACAATTTATATACAAAAACAACAATGACTGTTAAGAGGCATTGTTCTTGTCTTTTTCATGGAAGGAATTGGGTGGTTAAATGCAATCATTTATTTTCTAATTGACAGCAAAAACCCCGTAAGCCTCATTGACTCACGGGGGATTAATCTTTATGGCAATAGTTGAAGTGATTCTTCTACAAATGCCGTGATATCATCTGGTTGTCGGCTGGTAACCAATTGATCACCACAAACGACTACTCTTTGATCGTGCACATTAGCGCCAGCGTATTCTAAGTCTACTAGTATTGATTTGAAACCAGTGGCATCACGGCCTTCTAATGTTTTGGCTGTGATTAGTAGCTGTGGCCCGTGACAAATAGCGAAGACCGGTTTCTTCTCATCCATGAAATGTTTAGCAAATGTCACAAAACGGTCATCCGCTCTCAGCATATCAGGAGAAAATCCTCCCGGAATGAACAATGCATCAAAATCCTCTGGCGTTACATCATCAATTCCATAATCAATAGAAGCAGTTGCGTCACCTTGTTTACCTTCTACTGTTTTGCCCGCCTCTTTTTCTATTGTGAAGACTTTATGACCAACACCTTCGAATTCCCTTTTTGGTGAAGTGTACTCGACATCTTCAAACATATCTGTAATCACTGTTGCTATTTTCGCCATTATTTAATACTCCTCCTTAAATAATAGAATTAATATTCTCTTTGTTTTCAATAATTCCACGTGTGAGTTTCTGGTAAACATTACAGATGTTATACAAAAAAGTGCTGAACCATTAAGTTTAAGATTTTAAAACCGGATAAAATAGGAGCGCTTTTCCAAGGTGATGCCTGATACAATTTTACTCGTTACTGCATTACGTTATTGAATGCTTATAACACTGTCTACCTATTTTATCGAAGTATTCCTGTTATGCTTTTGTCGTTAATTCTTCCCCAGTATCCATCAACTTCAAGGTTGATACTTTACTAGTAGAATTTGAGTTTTTATCACTATCTGATCTTACCACTATACCTATATCTATTCTCTTCACTTCCTTCATATAAAAAATCAGCCCTAATCAGGACTGATATTGTCAATTCTTTTATGTGCTTGTTTAGTAGATTCTTCTACCCGGGTTACTCTTTCGGATATTTCAGCAACATCTTTTTCATTGGCCTTCAGATCAACTTTTATATCATCAATTCCTCTGCTAATATAAAGAAGTGATGTTCTAACTTCCGTTTCTTTCTCAGTTTCTGATCTCAAACTTTGATCTGATTGCAATTGTTGTCTTTGTTTATTGATTCGATAACCCATGTAAGCAATAATCAGAGATAGTGCTGCAATAATAGTCCCCATAAATTCTACGCTCATGAGCAGCCCCCCTTGTACATCATATGTTATCCTTTGATGACTCGTATACACATTTCCCCTTTTAAAAGACTGTTTAATGAATTATGATTTTCTCATTTTTACCATTCATTTCATTTAGCGCATCTACTCATTGCAATAGACACGCTATGAAAAAGGGCTGCATTCTCTTTAGGATTTTTCTGTATTACCTGTACATTTTTGTATGTTAAGCGTTATTTTTTGCAAAATTTAAACAAATCTATATACGAAAAATCCCCAACCATAGGCGGTTGGGGACTTCGTAAAACATAGTTTAAAATAATATTACTTAAACCAAAATGATAGAGCTAGTTGAATACCATACTAAATATTATTTTATTTCTGACCATCATCATACATTCTGGTCTTTTCATATATCTCTCCACATAAACGATTAAGCTTTTCTTCTTCTCATGAAGAGGAAGAACACGCCACTTAAGAAGAGTAAAAACCCTGCTAATAAGTACTGATAGATCGTAGTGGCAGTTTCCGGTAGTTTTTGTCCGTCGTCCGTAACAGGCTGTTGTTCCATTGCTTCCTGTTCAAAAACAGTATAGGTACTGAAGTGATCGGTTTGTGCTGACACGTTTCCATCTTGCCATTTTCCGCCGATTGCTTCCCATTCCTCAAGTTCTGGATGCCAATAGAACAGTTGCACCTGATCTTTATCATTTACTTTGTCGCTATCAACAGAAAAAGTCAGTGTCACTTTTTCATCGAAGGTATCTAATCGTTTTTCGCCTTGTTTGATTTCAAAGTCATAGACCACACTCAATGCTTGATCAATGTCAGCTAAACGCTCTAACTGGATTGTTGCAGCCTCGGATCCATTAGTGAAATTGGAGGCAGCTAGTTGCAAGCTAACATTTTTTAATTGAATGATGATCACTATACGATGGTGCTTCAGCCATTTTATTTGCTCAGAAGTAAATGCTAGGTTAACAGAATCATTATGATCACGTAAATCTATCCATAATTCACCTTGATCAGCCAGTTGATGGAGCGAGTCTGTTTCGATCGTTGCTTCGCCATTGGTAACATCAGGTGTTAAAGTAAGACTGGCTTGTTTCTCTGAATCCTTTAAGTCCTCAGAATCTTTTGGATCTTCTGGCTCTTCAGGGTCTTTTGGACCTTCTGGATCTTTAGGATCAACAGGATTTTCCGTATCTTCAGGATCTGGTGTACCTGGATCAGAACGATCGATTGCTTTGATATCTGCAACGACACTATTATGGTTATAAGTGACAGTTACCTCGTAATCATCTGCAGTTACATTATCGAATTTACCTTCCACCTTGTCGGCAGTCATTAAAGTAATATTTGCTTGCTTGTCTATTTCATAATTAGAAAGATCCAAATTCAGATCGCCACCATCAAGGTATAACAGTCCAGCTACATTTAGTTGAGTTTCGTCATTATCCATTGCAATATCAAGGTTTCCAGCTTCCATTGTTAAGTTACCACTTACATTCAAAGCTTCATCTACATTAACTAACACTGTACCATCTTCCACATACAGATCGCCTTGACCAAAAGCAGTATCAGAAGTAGCTTCTAACGTTCCTCCTTGTAGCAATGTACCTCCTGAATAACTATTATTTCCTGTCAATGTAAGTGTTCCTGACCCTTGCTTGGTAAGCATACCACTGCCAGATATATCATTTCTCCACGAATCATGGGCATTAAATCTTCCTTTTGATGCATCCATATTCACTGTTACATTGCTTAAAAACGCACCATATCCATCAGATGCTGTTACCAAATCAAGTCTTCCCCAGCCATTTGATTCGTCTATTACAGGGTAGCCTGATTCAATTTCTGTGGTATACAATACTTCTCTACGTTGTTTATCGGTCAAATAGGGCTGACGAGTTTTCAATAAAACTTCAGCCCCTTTAGGTACTACAGGGTCTAAACCTTTTGTGCCTGTTTGAGGTAATCCGTATGTAAGTTTTTCCCGATAGAATGCTTTATTTGCTTCATGATCTTCCCACTTTTCTTCATCGTACGCACTTTCAAACGTATAATCCTCTGTTACTGTATGTGCATATTCATACAAGCTCATTTCTTTTGATGCAGCTAATTCACCGAATACTTCTCCAGCATTTTGATAAGCCTTATCCAATACCTCTTGGTTTTCTGAAAGATTGTATGCATAGGCAGTCATTGCTGTAGCTTGTATTCTTGCTCCTATAACATCAAGTGGAGAGTGCATGCCGGTCACTATTCTATTTTCACCCATTTGAGCTGCTCTTGTTAGAAATTCAGCATATCTCTCTGGTGTTGCATAGGCAAATCCGAATGTTGACAAATAAGCTGCACTTGTATGCCCGCTTGGAAAGGCTCCGTCTTTACCTCTCCCGTCTTCTGCTTTTCTCTTTACATATTCTAATGCAGGAATTACTTCCACATTCGTTTCATATTGCTGGTAATGTCTTTCTCCCGTTTCTTTCTTACCGCCTGAAGGTAATTCTTCTACTGTACTTTCACCACTGCCGATTGTGTCCCAAACAGGTAAGCCGTTCTCATCAACAACTTCTTTCACTTCTCCATTTGCATTCATTCTGTAAGGTCTTGGAGAAGAAAAAAAGTATTTAGAAGGATTAGACGAAGAAGGATTCCTAAATCTAATTAAATGAACTAAATCCATCGCACCTTCTAGTGCAGATCCCTCCCATTGCCCCATCCCTTGGGCTTGGTCTTCAACAGTCGCTTCTTCCAATACTTTATCCATGTCCTCTGCTGATCTGACAACACTTGTGATCGGGTTAACGATCTCAACGTAGGCATTAGCTAGGGGCCCGTAAGCATCCATCATACTGTATACCTTATCTCTTTGATCATCATAATAGGCTGCTAACGCCTCTTCTTTCGTTCTATTTTTAGTAACTTCTTCTACATATTTTATATTAGCTTCCCAAGTCTCTGGATCTCTGATTTCTTCGTTAGTATATGTCTTCTTATCTGCTACTACCTTTGTCTTATCATTTTTATATCCATCAAAATAAACGGTAGGCCCATCACCATATTTTGCAACTTCACCATTTGCACCTGGTATAGTTAACGCTGTACCGTCTCTCCAATCTGGTTGATTCATAGACCAGACTTGATCAAAACCATCTAAAATATTGATAAAAGGATTAGTTCCAGCTATATTCTTTAAAATAGGATCGTTAGCATTTCCGCCATTATCCACTGCTGGTAAAGGTCGCCCGACTTCAGGAGCATCTGTATTTATTTCTTCAGTAGTCCCTTGTGGCTTTGCAGGTTTTGATTGCTCCTCTTCAGAATATTGACTAGCCGCCTGAACAGGAGGCTCAAAAGATGCCATAGTTAGCACTGCAAGTAGTAGTAGTATCGATACTTTTTTCATGAATTTCATACCTATTTTCATTTCTCCTTTTCTGCTGCAGATTTTTAAATCACTTAACCCCACTACTTCCACTTTAAGGTCTGTATGTTAAATGAATGTAGGAAAAAAGTTAAAATTATGTAATTTTATGTAGAAGAGAAGAAACTCATTACGAAAATAAACGGGTTGGGGGAACCGTCCTTTTACAAATCTTTCGGGAAACTCTTTGAAACGCCAAAAGGGGTTATTACAACTACTATTATCATCAAAAATGGAAGAAAGCGAAGGAGAAAACAGGCGAGTTGTTTCAGAAATACATAAAAAGCCCTCTCTGCTCCATAAGAGCAAAGAGGGCAAACCCTTGATATATAAGGTTTATTAACGTTTTGAGAACTGAGGGAGGTAGTAAAATCAAGGCTTGCAGGCACTTTTGTATGCTACTTGTATGTTACGTGGAATTATCCACTGGTTTTATAAAACGGTTAAATGGATAACTAATTATTGGATTCTCTCATTTATCATACATAACATCATGCCCTGCTTCTTGTAAGCTGTTTTTTGTGCTTTGCTAAATTGCAAAATGGTGTTAATTCAATGGCGTTGAGAGTCCTTAATGGATTGTATATTTGCTAATTGGTACTTCCCTAAAATAGATTCTCTACATTTCCCTGAACCTCTCATCTAACCCTAGAGGGATAAAATACATATGCTTAACAAGCAGCTTAAATAGAAGTTTAAATTTATTTATATTTCTTTTTCAATTTAGAAACAATTTCTGGTAATTCTTTCGATAAGGCTATGTTGTGTTCGAGTAAGTTACTAGTCTTAGGATCCTCAATCGATGCAAAGTCGATACTATTTGCTAAATCATCAATATACGGAATCTCATCTGGTTTTGCAACAGAATATGCCTCAACTGCTTTTTCCAGTATGACATCATTAATACCCCACTCAGATGAAACTTGATAAATCTCATTGTGCAACTGTTTCTTTTTCCAGTTTTCAAAAGCCTCATCAAAGTTAATATTACTGGGCACATTTCCTGGTTCTAATTCCTCTGAAACAAATCGTTTTAATAATTCAGCTTGTTCATAATCACCCAGATTACTCAATTCTTCAATGTTTTGATAGATTAAACGCAATGTTTCTGCATCTACTGTCTGTACCCCTTCAGTAGATGTTGCTTTTTCCCCCATTAATTGAATAATATAATATGCATCAATGGTTTGAGAGCCTGCTAGTTTTGCTTTTCCAAGTGGTAAAATAGGTATATCGTCTTCAGGATTATCTTTATCGTCTCTTGTTAAGTTACGATATGCCCCGACATACTGCATCCACTCATGTTCCGTAACACCAAACGCTTCATCCACCCAGCTAAACTCATAATATTGCTGGATTTTATTTAATTGGCCATTTGCTTTTTTAAATACTTTCTCAAATGCCTTTTTAGCTTCTTCATTGGTTTCTAGTGCTTGCCAGTCAGTTGGATCGTTCAATATTTCCATTACTTCCTGGGAGTAATCAACGAATTCATCGACTGCTTCAGGATAGGGCTTGACAATCGCCTGACTGCTTTCTCCACCACTTCCATACAAAATCAGTGCTTCATTAACGGTTTCTTCGGTAATTCGTGGGTACTGGAAATTCACAATGGAACCAAATTCCTTTTCCTTCCCGTAAATCCGGTTCGTTCGTGAATAAGCTTGAATTAATCCTTGTAATGCCAATGCACGATCAACATATAACGTATTAATAAATTTAGAATCATACCCTGTGAGTAGCTGATCCGCAACAATCACAAGGTCAATATTTTTAGGGTTTCGCCCACTGCCACCACGAGTTGCTCTTTCCACAACATCGTCATAATAAGCATCTTCCCCTCGACGTTTATCACCGTAAGCATATTCAATCCCTGTAAATGATGCATAATCTTTAAACATTGCTTGAATGATTTCTGGGTCTGTTGGATTTGTATCGGCATCTGTTCCAAAACTAAAGGTCATAGCTACATTAATTTCGATATCGTCTCTTGCAGCTAACTGTTTTTGAAACTCTTCATAGTATTCTATTACACGATGTTTAAAAGCGACGGTTAAAATCGCATTGAATACCTTTTGTTGCGATTGCTCTTCCCAATTATTTAAGATTTCTTCAACTACTCTTGGGATGTGTGTTTCATCCTGATAAAAGAGCAATTTACTTTTCTTAGCTTCTTTTTCCACTTCTAAATCAGACATTTCCATGACTTGACGTTCGATTTTCCTTTTTGGTAAATCAGGTTGTTCTTCTAATTTATAATCCGTAATGTTTTCTCTTAGTGCGTCATAGCTTTCAAATTCTCCCGTATTGATATAATCGACGTGGAAACCTAAGACGTTTTTATCTGCAATGGCTTCATCGATTGTGTATTGATGTAATAATGGCCCAAACAGTTTTTCCGTTGTGTTAATCAGTTCACTTTTTTCATTGACCATACCTGAGATATTATTCTCATCGAATAGCGGGGTTCCTGTAAAACCATAAAACAACCCATTTTTGCGGAAATAGTCTCTAATTATGACCATCATCTCACCCATTGTTGTCCGGTGTGCTTCATCGATAATAAAGACAAACTTCTTATCAGCTAAGCTATCGTCTTTCCCGTCTTTTAAATCTTTGACGAGGTTATTTAATTTGAAAGTGGTTGTCACAACAATATTAGACATGGCAGATGTTAATAATTTACGCAGTTGATAAGTATGTGCCGTATCATCGACTTCTACCGATTCATATTCTGCGTAGGCTTTGAAATTATCACTTGTCCTACTATCTAATTCTTTACGGTCAACTAGGAATACGACTTTATCAAAACCTGCTCTTGTTGATAGAAATAATGCCGTTTTAAAACTGGTAATGGTTTTCCCTGACCCTGTCGTATGCCAAACAAATCCGCCATGTGGAAGTTTATCTTCATTATCCCAACCTAGTGCAGCTCCTTCAATCGCTTGAAGTGCATGAACTTGATAAGGACGCAGTAGCATGTGTTTCTGATTTTCTGCATCTTTTGCTTCCTCAATCACTAAGTAATCACCGACTATTTGATGTGCCATGGGAATCATTAAGAATTGTCCAATGACATCTTCCCAGTGATTAATCGGTTTATTATTTTTATTTGCCCAATGGAATACAAAACTAGGATTAAAAGCTTGAATCGACTTTGGTGTTGCAAAATAACGTGTTGCGACTTCAGATGTCATCACCATCATTTGTGAAAATGCCATAAAATTATTTACATACTCGCCATCTGCGTAATATCGTTTAAACTGATTAAACGCTTCTTCTAGCGATTTATCTGTGCGTTTTTGTTCAATATTAATCAGCGGTAAACCATTAATAAGCAAAACAAGATCAAAACGATTCCCATTTACAGATTCTACTTCACGTGCAACCTTATAACTTGAGTCTCCACCACGCACTTGTGCCTTTTTGAAAATCGTTAGCGTTATTTGTTCACGGGTGATATCTGGATGGCCATCTCGATAAATACCATCAATCTTTCCAGTGGACTGTTCCATTGCTAACAGCTTTGCAGCTTCATAGCTATTATCAATTTGTGAAACCTTTGCCATCACTTGAGCAAATTCATTATCTGTCAGTGGCACGCCTTCTAAGACATCCGCGTTCATACGATTGAGTTCTTCACGCCAATGTTGAACCAAATCTTGCACTGTCACCTTTTGTTTATTCCCATCTAAAAAGGTTGGTGCTTTCCATTTATACTTTTGTAGTTCTTTTACAAAGTTGTCTTGAAAAGTTTTCTCTGACACAGTTTTAGCATGATTACTCATTAGTGTACTCCTTCCTACACAAACATTTCTTCTAAATAAGCTTTTTTCATTTTTTGCAGCTTGTCTAATTTCTTTTCTTCTAACCGAATTTGGTTATCAAGATTTTTGAAGAACTCACCGATTTTTTGTTGTTCCTCCATAGAGGGAGTCATCACTTCAAAATTTGAAAATATAGAAATCCAATGACGTTCATGACTCTCCGGTGTGTAATCAATATTTTTAAGTATTAAATACGCAAAATAAGTAGAATACTTTCTAGAATTTGAACTTAAAATTTTCAACGCGGAACTTTTAACTTTGAAAAAGAAATCAACATGATGGGAACTTGTTGTAAAGTCATCAAATATTATTACCGAATTATTTACGTCGGCTTTTTTTATACCATGCTTTTCATTAGTATATCCAAGTAGGAAACTTTGCCCTGCTGTTAATACAGGTATATCATAACTATCATCATAAGAATCTTCGTCAACAATATAATCAGTCGGCTGTTCATAAGCCAATACACTATCTAAGATAGTTTCATTCCATTCCCCTTCAAATCCTCTAAATCTTCTTTTCGGGACGGTTTCGCCTTCTTGTGGGAACATTTCCGTTAAATAAGCAGCTTTTAAGGCTTTGACTTTAGCAATCTTCCGCTCTTGATTTGCAATACGTTCATCTAAAATCTTAAAAAACTCACCAATTTTTTGTTGTTCCTTAACACATGGGAAATATAATGTAACACTTATTAAATCTTCATTATATAGATGTACAACAGAACTTCCTTGCGCACGTTTCATCAATTCGCTCTGACATGATCCATTTGAAATATTTAAAGCTAAAAATACGGAGTCTAATTCTTTTGATGGTATAATTACATTTAAATCTCCACCAATAATAATATTAGGCTCCAGTATTACTGATGCTCTCGCTATATCCTCTTTTGTCTCACCAGACGATGGAACTATTACTTCTCTTCCTTTACTTAGCATAGAATTTTCTTGTTTTATAGTATAAGTATCTACTTTCTTTATTACAGTTTCATAATTTGTATATAACCTACCATATAAAATTAATTGATGTCCTATATCTGTTAAATCCTTTTTTGAGTAGCCTTTCCCTTTTGAAAAACTTGCTAGATTTTCTAATTTACTTTTATCCCAATCTTCTGTGAATCCCTGGTACCTTCTCTTCGGCACCAATTTTTTTTCTTCCATCACTCTGTCACCACCAATTCATCAAGCATGTCTTCAAATTGTGTTTCGAGTGATTGACTTTCTTTTTCAATTGTTTCTAGAGTATCTGCGTATCTTAATTCTAATTCTTTTAAGGTATCTAATTCGTTTTTAAGTGGGATTTCTATAAGTTGTGTCATATTGTTCGTCAAATCACCAAACCACTTTTGATAGATTAGTTGATCAATTTCTTCACTTGTTAAAACTTCAATCTTATCTTCTACTTGCTCATTTAATACTTTTTCTTTTGCTTTAATATCTTTAGTCAAAGCTGATTTCTTTTCAAGTAACTTTTTCACTTGATTCAACAGTTCATATTCACTTGATTCTATTGCAACATTTTTCATTTCTGCTTTAACTGCTGTAAGAGTGAAATCATCTTCTCTTGCATTTAAAACATCACCTAATGTCGCCTCTTCATCGCTTTCTTCTACTTTTGCCGCTTCGACCAGTTCGTTGATTTCATCGGTAATGGATGTTAAAGATTCTTCCTTCCCTTCCACTTCCGCTAGTTCCTCCGCATAAAGTTCTTTTAAAATAAGTTCATTCGGTACAATAGCGCCAATCCACCCATCTTGTTCTGTCCGTTTTGTTTTACCCGAACCTTTTATCACCATATTGGCTTCACGTGTTCTTCCAACGGTGTAAAAATCGCTGATAGCAATTTTCTCCGTATCTTCTGCAAGCATATCTTCCCATAACTCTGCAATAATCTGATAACCAGCATATGTGCTTACGTGTTTGAATTGTTTTAACAACTGTTTTATTTCCGTTAACATTTCATCTTTCAGTGCATCAATGTCATTAACATCGTGTACTGTTTTTAATTTCTCCCAGTACGTATTCATGTAAATGTGTAAAGCTTCTTTTAAGGCTTGCGTTTGTTTCTGCACTGTTTTATCAGCCAGAACATCTTCAGTCAAAGTATCTATGGACGCTGTTAATTCTACATAACCTGGACGTACTTCCTGGAGAGCATCATAAAGTACATCTTTTGTCATATCATGCAACACCGTTAATTGTTCAATTTGGTGTAGAGGTATACCGCCATATAAATGAGCATCGACATCTTGTGCAATTTCTTCATCTATAGCCTCAATATAACGCGGAATATTTAAATTATATTCGTTTTCTTTAATTTCTTTTTGTGATGCCTTGTGACTGTAGCCTTTTTCATTCGTACGTTCGATATAGGTATCAACGATTTTTGCTATATCTTTTTCTTGAAGCACATTTTGCTTTCCTTCTTTGACAAACGATTTTGAGGCATCAATCATCAAGACAGGTTCATTTAAGGCACGGTTTTTCTTTAAAATAATGACTGTGACAGGAATTCCTGTATTCGTGAATAGCTTATCAGGTAAACCAATCACCGCATCAATATGGTTTTTATCTAATAAACGTTTACGAATTTCACCTTCAGCACCACCACGGAATAACACCCCATGTGGAAGAACAATCGCCATTGTTCCCTGTTGACCTAAGTGAAATAACCCATGTAAAAGAAAAGCGTAGTCTCCTTTTGAATCTGGTGGTAATACACCAGCAATTTCAAAACGAGGATCCGTCACTTTTAATCCTTCTTGATTCCAGTTTTTCACAGAGTAAGGTGGATTCATGACTACTGCATCAAATTGAACACCTTCATTCGGACGTTCAGGATCCTCTGGCCAATCTTGTGCCAATGTATCGCCATTATTTACCGTCATTTTCTCAGGACGAACCCCATGCAATAATAAGTTCATGCGTGTTAAATTGTAAGTTGCTGTGTTTTTCTCTTGTCCATAATAGTGAAGGCTTTTTCTTCCTTCTTCATTTAAATGTTTTCCTACCGTTAATAACAAAGAACCCGAACCAACGGCAGGGTCATAGATGGACTCAACCGGCGTTGTCTTAGCAACAATTTGTGCCATTACTTCACTCACTTGGCGAGGGGTATAGAATTCACCAGCTTTTTTACCTGACTCCATCGCAAATTGACCAATTAAATATTCATATGCATCTCCAAGTACATCTCCTTTTTGAAGTGCAACCATATTTAAATCAGCAAATAATTCAATTAAGTGACGAATGTTCTTACTACGGGCATTTAAATTACTTCCTAGTGCAGAATCCGTTAAATCAATTGTTGAGCTTGAAAACAGGCCTTTGAAATCATCAATATCTCCAGTTGTTGCAACTGTTCTTTCAAAGCTTTGTAAGCTCTCTGTTACTTTTTCGAGTTCAAATGTACCTTCACGAATATCCTTTAACCATGTTTGATATAAGTGTTGCGGCAGAACGTAATAGCCAAGCACATTTTGAATCATTTTTATTAAACTATCGCCATAACTTTCATAAGCTTCTTCATAGGCTTGGACAACCTCTGCTTCCGTTCCTTTCGCACCACTCGTATTTACAAATGTCTCCAGTGTTTTATCGCTTAGGAATTTGTAGAACATTAACCCAAGCATGTAATCTTTATATCGGCCTGCATCCATGGAACCTCTCAGATTATTAGCACCATCCCATAGCCTTCTTTTTATCTCATCTGATGTAATCATCAAAATTCCTCCTTATGTATGTTTTCTCTTCGTTAAAATTTGTATTAATTTCATTTTAAACACTCTGTTGGCTTTATGCATTACTCCGCTATGGATTCATACCCTCTCTCATTCCTGAATGTTGTTTTACCAACTAATCTATTAGACTCATTTTCGGGATAAATGCTTCATCCCGACTGACTCCCCTTCCATAAACACGAAGTTGGCAATTTTTCTTTTTCACTACACTTATATATGGATATTCGCCATTCCATCCATCCCCAATACATTTTAAAGATTCTTCTTCATTTAAAATAACTAGTTCTCCACCAATATTATTAGCATTTTTAGAAATTAAAGCAACATGTGACCTCTTGGAATCCTTCATATACCCCCTTATTTTATCAATCTCAGCATTTGTAAAAGTATAAGACCATGTTAATGATTTGTTTTCTCTCTTTGATGATGGTCCCGATGAGTATTTGGAGTATATGATAAATTCCTCGTTATTTTGTGATACTTTGTAACTTCTTCTAGTTTCGTGCGTTTCCCATAAGATTAAGTTATACCCGTTATTTACTAATACCGAAGTTAGCGCACCATGATGATAATCTGTTTCTTTAATTTGAGCCAATTCATACTCCCCCTTTTTAAATTAAACAGTAAAAGATTTCTGTTTAAGCACCTTCCTGAAATAAATTTTGTAAATAAAAGTTATTCTTCTCTAGTTCAATACCTTGAAGAAATTCATTTTCCGTAATCTCACAAACCGACTGAATACAGTTATTTTTCGTCCCTGGCATGGAGTAAATCACCTTGATTACTTCATAGATTTGTGTTCCTTTTGGAAATTCCAAATGTCTTGCAACACTTACTTCATTTTTCTTACCTACATGTCCATATCGAATCACGGCCTTCCAATACATTTGCCTCACAATAAACTCCCCTTTCGTTTATTCATCTTCTGTGGTGAACAATTCTTTAATCCCCATTTCATTGTAAGTGGTTAATTTTAATTTTTTTAATTCATTTTGCAGACGTTCTATTTCTTCTTCCATATTATTTTTAGTATGATTATATTGATCCATGATTTCTTTCTGTTTTTCTATCGATAATTTAGGAATACTTAATGTCTGAATATCTTTTCTACTTAATGTTGGTATAGATGTTCCTGACATCCTGTTCATTAGCAGATATTTTCCTAATGGACTTTCTAAATAAGCTTTCAAATATTCTGGATGTAATTGATCATTACAACGTATCCCAATAAAGTTTTGAGATAATAGTAATCCTTCTACCTCCTCTGATACAATTGCTGCTTTTAGCACCGTTCCACGAATTGATAGAATGACATCATTCTTTTTTAACTTGTACATTTCAACACGTGCATTGTTATCAATATCGTAATTTTTCACTTGGTCCAATAGCAATTTGCCATCTTGAACATCAGCTAATTGGACGATTTTATATTTCCCATTTCTAGTTTCCTTGTTTTTCGTACCTACGTTATATCCCCTGAAGAAATGTGCAGCCTCCTCAAGTTTAAACATTTCAATATCTTGCATTTTATTTATATCAAATGCAACTGTTCCAAAGTGTTCAATTTCCATTTCATTCGGTAAAATATATCTTTTAGTATTCAAATTGCTTTCGAATAAATCCTCTCTATTAACAAATGTACTAAAACCATCAACCTCAATACCCTCATTAATAGTAGTCGATATTTTTTCGATTGCTTCACCAGAAATGTATCGAGCAAATCTATTTTTTTCAGTGTATAGTTTCTCAGCTTGTACAAATAAAATTTTATTCTTTCTTGATTCGGCTTTATTTTTATTAAATAATACTAAACAAACTGGTATAGCTGTATTTTGATAAAGATTTGCAGGTAAGGATACGACTGCTTCTATAACATCTGATAAAATCATGTTCTCCCTTATTTCTCCTTCTATACCACCTCTAAATAATGTGCCGTGTGTTGCGACGACAACTGCCTTAGCATTTTGATTCATAGACGCAAGTGCATGTGAAATGAATGCAAAATCTGCATTTGACTTTGCCGGAACTCCATAATAAAAGCGATTGTATGGATCGTTTGTTACGATATCATGGTTTTGTAATTTTAAAGAGAACGGAGCGTTCATATAAACATAATCAAACTTTTTAAGATTTGTATTATCTAAAAACGCTGGATTTTGTAAAACATCACCTTTTTTTAAATAACTTTCTTCAATACCTTCTACAAAAAACCTGATTTTAGTAATCGCCCACACATTTCCCTTGATTTCTTGACCATAAAAGTCTAATTTACTTTTAGTTGTTTGGCGAGCAGCTTCAAGCAAGCCACTGCCCATTCCCATCGTTCCATCATAAATGGTTCCTTCATTAGGTTTTAAAATAGAAATGGCTAGTTGATTAATAGATCTCGGAGTATAATGTTCTGCACCTTTTCTTCCTTCAATTAGGGTCATTCTTTTTATCATTTCATCTAGTTCCTCAATTAAATTATCTATAGAATTCATTGAGCTCAAAGTATAAAACAATCTTGTTATTTGTGTTGATTCTACCTTCTCAAGATATGTTAATTCTTTAAAAACACCTTCAAAGTAAGGAATTCCTTCTTCAATCTTATTCAAGGTCTCATTAAATTTTTTCTTAGCATTTTCTTCCGCCCTTAAAACCTCCTGAATATCTATTAATTTTTCATGTCGTGGATCATTGCTGAGATGTAAAAAGAGTCCCCCTACTAAAATTAACTCCATATATTCGGAGTAATCTGCTTCTCCTCTCATTACATCAGCTATTTCCCATAAACTTTCTTTTTGTTTCATTGCATATGCACCTCTTTTTTAGTTAGTTTTTAATTACTAAGTTATTGATTTGAATTAATCATACTCATTTTATATTTAATTGTCAATAGATATTCCAATATTTTTAAGTTAGTTTTTAATTACTAAGTTTTATTCTAGGTGTGATACATGCAAATGGAATTAAAATATGTGAGGGGAAATTTTTGATTGAAGATCAATGTTTCGAGATAAAAAATGTTTTTTGTTATAGAGGCTTTTGATGTATAACACTTGTTCAACCAATTTTCACGCCGCAAAACATCCATCCTAACATAGAAAGGGGGTACCAATCTCTTCTTCTGTAAGTCGTTATGTTTATTTCTAACAGAAAATAAGGTATACTATACATAGAAGCACATAAAATAATAAAAGACCGTCCATGCTCTAACATGAACGGTCTCGTGTGTAAAAGCCCTTCAAGGGGGCAGCTCACATATTTAGGTCAGAAAAGTAACCAACCAAAATGCGGCTAGGCATTCATCGGGTGGTTACTTTTTTTGTTCTGACAGTATAGCTACAACTAAGGTTGCGAACGTGATCATCAGGATCAATGCTTCGAATACTGTCATCGTATCACCCCCTTTCTCAAAAAAGGGGTGAGCTACCACCCATGAAAGCCCTATTACACTAATAGCAAGTATATCAAACTATGAAGATTTTCACATCATATCCATGTCTACTGTTTGTAGTTTTTTCTTCTCATTTTTGCCTTTCAACCAATCATTAATATCAAGTCTTTCACTTTCAAGCAAATGACCATAAACAGCATCATCAAGCATCATTTGTTGTTCGTCAGTAAGATTTCCTTCCTTACTAGCCTGATGATGAGGATTTAAAAATTCGCCATCACCAACATCTAGCCGCTCCATATTAATAACTTCCATCTTTGAATTCTTGCTCTTAGGAAAAACAATGCTATACCGTGTTTTATAGTATCTATTATCATCCTGATATCTTTCCTCCAGCTTCTCCATAAATGCATTACCTTTTGCAAAATCCATCATCGAATCAGAGTCTAATTCTGGTGCCTCCGTTGATTCAATAAATATTTGTGGCTGCTCAATATCCAAATCATATCGCTTTAACCATGCTTTGCATTTTACAATATGGTCAAATTCCTCCGTCCAAGCTTCACCTGTTGAATTATCAACTCCGACAACGACATCACCATCCACATAATAATATAACCCCTTTGTATGCTCTTCTTCCTTATGATCAATTACATAATCCATCGCCGCTTTATTAACTTCTGTCAGTTCTGATAGATTGTTCCTGTCGTGAACAGCTTGTAAGAACACATCTTTTCCATTTTCCATGCTTTTCTCCTGTTCTTTCATCAATTCAGGTTCCATGGTTTCCATAAACTCAACAGCTGCTCCCCTAACTTCTTCGAGTAACTGCGCTTTATCCTTCAATTCCTTGCCCTGTGTCCAGTGGGCAAGATAGCCCAAAGAATAATCACTTGTATCAATATCAAAGTACGAGGCTACTGCATAAGCTGTCATTTCTGCTTGGAATTCTTTTTCTTCTGAAGTTAGATTGAAATGCTTATCGGGTGTACCATGCAACTTGGCATGGGCCAATTCATGGATTAATGTTTTCACGTTTTGCAATTCGCCATTGCGTGGATTTAAACCAATATGATTTTTCCTGCCATCTATTCCTTGGTAAAATGCACCTTTAGCAGCACCTAGTTCCTCCATAGGCTCGACAATCGTCACATCCAGTTTATCTCCCACTTTTTGCAGTGCCTCAAACATATTTTGATAGTTTGCAATGCCCCCCTCCAGCCATCTATTCGGAAAAATATCTGGAAGATCACTAGCTTTTGCATCAGTTTGCGAAACATCGAAAACGCTGCCCTTTCCAAAATACAACCCACTTCCCTTTTTCTCTAATTCCCCTTTGTTGATTAATTCTTTTTCCTGCTCTGTCGCCTTTTTGATACTTTTCCATCTGCCGCTTTCATCTTTAAATTTCGGCTGCGTCTTATTTGGCACTAAAATTTGAATGGCTTTTTCTCCTTTTTGCACTTGAAAGCCTTTTTCCTGCCAAAACTTATAACTTCCTACTGCTTGCGCTCCCTTAAATTGACTCTGAATTAAGGCTGTATTTCGTAATGAATATTGATAAAACTGCATCATGAAAGCTAGATGTTCGGCCATTTGTTCAGGTGTTTCAAAATAGGATTCAATGGACTGATTCATCGTTTCTGTTAATTGCTTCACTTCTTCCTGTTTTTGTTCGAATGTTTTTCTTTTCATGAAATATCATCCTCCCATAAAATAAAAGGAACTCCCATCAGGAAGTCCCTTAGATATATCAGCAATTTATTCTCCCAGCCTATTAATCTTTCATATACAAAATAAAAAAAGACCGCTACATCAGCGATCAACATCATTTTTTACATGTACTTTTCACGAAACGGCTTCCCCTTAGTCATATCTCAAGCTTGTTCACCACCCAAGATGACTGCTTCCTCCTTCACATCCAATGGAATTAACGCTTCTTCATCTGCTTGATTTATCACTACTATAACATCCTTGGTGACGGCATCTACTTCAACTTCTATTTCCCCTGCATCGACAATAAAAACAATAGTGGCTTCTTTAATTTCCTTTACGTACCCTAAATCAACCATCTTATATGCCCCATTTACATACATATCCATCACGATCATCCTTTCGGGAATTCAAATGTCATTTTTTGCTCGGTTTGATCATAGCGTAAATACGCATCAAACTTTTTTCCTTTTTTACTTGTAAATCCTTTGATTAAATTGGTTTTTTCACCGTTCAATAACTTTTTAATGTTTGTCTGACTTATGGGTTTGCCAAGGAATTTCTTCGGTAACGTAAATGTACACCCTTCCCGATAACGGCTGCATCCATAAAATTTCCCTTTATCTTGAATTTTTCCATCTTCATGATTACAACAAGAACAATCACCAATAAAAGATTTTTCATTCACCTGTTGTAATGCCTGTTCCATGTTACCAATTTTCCTAGGTGCTTCTTGCATTAAAGACTCAATCATTTGTTTGATTTTATCGAGAAACACTTCTTGCGATCCTTTATTTTCCCCAATTTTATTTAGATACGTTTCCCATTTCGCTGTCATCTCCGGACTAGCAAGTAACGTTCCTTCTACGGCCTGACAAAGTATTTTCCCTTTGTCTAATACAGTTACTTGATTCTTTCTAATCTCAATATACAATTGGTGTTTTAAAGTTTCTATGATACTTGCTCTCGTTGCCTCTGTTCCAATACCTTCACTTTCTTTTAATGTATGCTGCAATGCTTCATCATCTACTTCTTTCCCAGCATGTTTCATGACATTAATAAGTTGCCCCTCGGTATAATACTTGGGTGGTTTTGTCTGTCCTTCCGCTATTTCCACATTTACTTGACAGGCTTGACCTTTTTCCATTGCTGACAATACCGTTTCTTTTTTCTTAGTCTGTTGTTGATTTTTAAATAATAATTTCCAGCCTAATTGTTTCTCAACCTTTCCAGTCGCTTCAAAGTTAATCCCTTTCACATCAACCTCTACCTTCGTTTCCTCATATTCATAATCTGGAGCAAACATAGCCAAGGTAGTTGCAACCACTTCTTGATAAATATTCTTTTCTTTCTCGTTTAAGGCACCAAAATTTGGCGTTTGTTTCGTTGGAACAATGGCATAGTGTTCTTCTTATCAATACCTATATATTAAAAAGTATGAATTAGTCAATGTTATTTCATTGTATCCATGTATTCAATGAATAAATGTAGACCCCCCCGTTTCTGCTTATTTAGGGCGATTGTAATTTCATCATATTACAATCGACTGTTTATGGAATTATGAGTATTACTTGGCAAACAAGTTACGTCCACAAATTATTTCATCAGTTGAAGCCAAAGTTGCCTCATAGATCATTTTGTTACGCTTATTCATCAAGGACTTCCCCAATAACATCGGTTGAATACTCTAATTGTAACCCAAGGCTTCACTAATCGCTAAATCACTATCGTATCACCAGAGTGTAAAATTGGAAGTCTCCTAGCGCCACTAATTTAGATGACCTAAATTATAGGGATTTACCATGCCATTCATAACCTGTTTACTTTATGATAATATCTTCATTAAGCATCTGAAACACAGGAGGAATAATATGGATATACAACACATGGTCTATTTTGTTGAAGTTGTAAAACAAGGAAGTATGACTAAAGCATCGGAAAAACTATTTATCGCCCAACCTACTATCAGTAAAACGATTAAAAACTTAGAGGATGAATTGCAATTAATTTTATTTGATCGAAGCAAAAAAAGTTTAAAACTAACAGATGCAGGTAAAATCTTTTTTGAACAATGTAATGAAATTGTAAATTTATACAAAGACTTACCAGTTGTGATGGATAATTTACTTGGGGTTAAAACTGGACATCTCAAAATTGGTCTTTCTCCAATTATGAATGTTAAGAAACTCATAAAAATTTTAGCCGATTTTCATAATTGCTATCCCAATATCACTTATGAGCTTATCGAAAATGGTGGAAAAACAATAGAGCAAAGTATTCAAATTGATGAACTCGATGTTGGAATTACTGCTTTACCTGTTGATGATCGTCTTTTTCAATCCTTTCCATTTTACGAAGAAGAATTAAAACTTGTTGTAAATAAAAATCACCCTTTAGCAGATAAAGAAAAAGTGTCTTTAATACAACTAGAAAATGAAGGCTTTATATTATTTAACGAAAATTTTTATCTGAACGACATAATAACTGACTCTTGTAAACGCGCGGGCTTTATACCTCATATTGTTTCGAAAATTTCTCAGTGGAATTCTATTGAACAAATGATTATTGCACAAATTGGTATTGGTATCCTTCCTAAAAGTATTATTGAAATGCTAAGTGACGATGTTCGAAGCGTTAGTATCGAGTCGCCATCTATTGTATGGCAACTTGGTGTGATATGGAAAAACAATAAATACATGAATTTTGTCACTAAAGAATGGCTTCACTTTATGCAAAAACAGCTGGATTCAAAATAGAAGATATCGCTTACATAGATAAACGTAATATCTATTATGACAAACCACTATTTTTGTAATAACATGTTCCGTCTTATAATGAGTATGTAAACAAAACGAGGGAGGAAGAATTAAGGATTTTTTAGAAGCAAAAGACAATAAGGAATGAAGCCGAATGTTATTTAAGTTTTTTAGAATTCTGTCACAGATTTCCATAATATTTTTAATCACCGCGTTAGGTAATAAGATACAAAGTGTGTTACACATACCAATTGCCGGAAGTATTGTAGGGTTAGCGACTTTCTTTTTATTACTTCAATTCAAAGTGATACCTGAAAGATGGGTTCAAGAAGGGGCTAATATATTATTAGGTACAATGGCTCTCTTTTTCATTCCCTCTATAGTTGGAGGTATGAACATCATTGAACAAATCAACCTTAATTACTTAATATTTATCGCTTTAATCATATTAGGTACATGTATTGTTGCGTTAGCATCTGGTTATTTGGCCGAAAAAATGGTGCAAAAATGGACACCTAACGAAAAGCATGATTCACCATGATTTTAACGGGCTTTATGATGGTTATTTTAACAATATGTATGTATGTCATTGCACGCTATATCCAGAACAAATTCAACTATTCCATACTGAACCCGGCACTGATTGCATCACTGGCAATCATCTTCATTTTAATTATATGCGGCCTTGATTATAAAGATTATATGATTGGCGGCCAATGGATTTCCAAATTTTTAGACTGTACCGTTGTATGTCTAGCTTACCCATTATATAAATATCGACATATGATAATGCGTAATCTTAAAGTCATAATGACCAGTGTGGTATTTGGTATTTTACTTAATTTTATCATTATCTATTTCGTTATGAATTTATTTGGATTTTCAAAACAAATGATTGTTACATTGCTGCCGCGTTCCATTACGACAGCAGTTGGAATTCAAGTATCCCACCAAATGGGAGGATTAGAAACACTTAGCATTATCTTTATTATAGCAACCGGATTAATAGGGAGCATATTAGGTTCTTCTTTAATAAAGATAGGTAACTTCCAAAGCTCAATTGCCAAAGGATTAACTTATGGTAATGCATCCCACGCCTTTGGTACCGCAAAAGCACTTGAACTGGATTTAGAGTCTGGTGCTTTTAGTTCAATTGGTATGATACTCACTGCCGTTTTAAGCTCAATATTTTTGCCTTTTATCATCACATTATTCTATTAATTCCTTGTTGAAGTAATTTTAAATAACGGTAGTGCACGTTAATCCCTTGATGCATAATTGAATACGCAAATTGGCACACTAAATCAAGAAAAATAAAGGAGTAAATGTATGTATGCCTAAAAAAATCAAAGCAAATCACGCATTAATCTCAGCCTTGAAAGCATGGGATATTGATCATGTATACGGAATTCCAGGAGATTCCATTGATGCGGTCGTTGATGGATTAAAAGTTGTAGAAGATGAAATTGATTTTTATCATGTTAGACATGAAGAAGTAGCAAGTCTGGCCGCCTCCAGTTTCACAAAACTGACTGGTAAAATCGGTGTGGCATTAAGTATCGGGGGCCCTGGAGCTATCCACTTAATAAATGGAATGTATGATGCAAAACTGGACAACATCCCTCAATTAATATTAGCTGGTCAATCTGACAGTGATGTTCTCGGTACAAAAGCATTTCAAGAAACAAATCTTACGGAATTGTTCAAAGATGTTGCTGTCTATAATAAACAGATTAAGGAACCGGAAACTATCTTTGAAACAGTAAATGAAGCAATTCGTACTGCATATGCCAAAAAGGGTGTAGCTGTGCTTGTATTACCAAATGATTTATTAACTCAAAAAATTGACGACCATACAGATAAAAAAATAGATAAGGAGCCACCTGCACCAAAGAAACCATCAGTTGAGTCTATTCAAGATGCAGCAAAACTGATTGAAAATAGTAAAAAACCTGTTATGTTAATTGGTTTAGGTACCAAACATGCAAAAAAAGAATTACGCATATTTATTGAAAAAGCAAAAATCCCATCGATTATTACCTTGCCTTCGAAGGGAATTTTACCGGATGATCATCCTTATAATCTAGGAAACCTTGGTAAGATAGGCACAAAACCTTCCTATCAAGCCATGCAAGATGCTGACTTGCTCATTCTTGCAGGAACCAATTATCCGTACGTCTATTATCTACCTGAGAAGGATATTAACTGTATTCAAATTGATAACGACCCTGATCTTATTGGTCACCGTTTCAATGTTGACGTCGGTGTCATTGGTGATAGTAAATTAGCATTAACTGCTTTAAATGAAACGATCAAACCAATTGAGGAACGCCCATTTTTACAAGAAATGCTAAAAAATAAAGAAAAATGGGATGGATGGATGAAAAAAGACAGGGAAAGTAACGATAGTCCCATTCGTCCAGAACGGTTAATGGACGCGATTAATAAAACAACTAATGATAAAACAATATTCTCTATAGATGTAGGAACCTCAACAGTATGGTCGACACGTTATTTAAACATTGGAGTGGATAATAAATTCTTTTTATCCAGTTGGTTAGGAACCATGGGATGTGCATTACCTGGGGCTATCGCTGGGAAAATTGCTTATCCCAATCGTCAAGTTGTCGGAATCACTGGTGATGGTGCCTTTGAAATGGTCATGCAAGATTTCGCAACAGCTGTACAATATCAATTGCCTATAACCATATTCGTATTAAATAATCAACAGTTATCTTTTATTAAATATGAACAGCAAGCCGCCGGAGAATTAGAATATGGGATTGACTTTAGTGATATAGATCTCGCCAAATTCGCTGAGAGCTGTGGTGGTATAGGATATACATTAAAAGATCCTAAAGATATTGATACAGTCGTCCAAACTGCAATGCAACAAACGAAACCAACCGTCGTTAATGTATACGTTGATCCAAATGCTGCGCCATTACCAGGTAAAATCGTACCTGAAGAAGCGAAGAACTATGCTAAATGGGCTTATCGTTCGGTAACAGAGGATAAGAAATTAGACTTTGACGAAATACCCCCAATATCTACAGCGATTAAACGTTTCTTATAATAATAAAAAGCTAGTATCATTAAGATGGTATGTAATATTCTAATGCATTAAATGGCAGACTATATTTATCAGTTAATCATATAAGAAGGATGAGAACAATGAACAACAGACAAAATACAACAGAAGTAATCCTAGTTGGTGCTGGAATCATGAGTGCAACTTTGGGAACACTTCTGAAAAAATTAGAACCGGACTGGCATATTACAATGTTTGAGAAGCTCGACAAGGCAGGAAAAGAAAGTTCCAATGAATGGAATAATGCGGGTACAGGACACGCAGCCCTATGTGAACTGAACTATACGACCGAAAAACAGGATGGATCTATGGATATAAGCAAGGCGGTCGAAATTAATGAACAATTCCAGGTTTCAAAGCAATTTTGGTCTCATCTGGTGGATGGAAATGTAATTCGTAATCCACAGGAGTTTATTCAGCCATTGCCCCATATGAGTTTTGTCCATGGGGAAGATAATGTAAAACTTTTAGAGAAACGATTTGAAGCACTTTCCAACCATCCATTGTTTCAAGAGATGGAGTTTTCTGACGACCCAGAAAGAATAAAAGAATGGATTCCTTTGATAATGGAAGGCCGTGCACCAGAAGAGTATATAGCAGCAACAAAAGTCGCTTCTGGAACAGATGTTAATTTTGGAGCACTGACACGCAAATTGTTCGACAACTTAGAGAATCAAAATAATGTGGATATCCATTATAATCATTCAGTAGATGATATCAAACGTATGGAAAACGGGTCATGGGAAGTGAAAGTGCACAATTTCGAAGACGATATGCTTGAATACCATACTGCGAATTTCGTTTTTATCGGCGCTGGTGGAGGTGCCTTACCTTTACTGCAAAAAACGGAGATTCCCGAAAGCAAGCATATCGGCGGATTCCCGATAAGTGGTGAATTCTTGGTTTGTAGCAATCCGGAGGTTGTAGATCAACATCATGTAAAAGTATACGGCAAAGAACCTGTGGGCACTCCGCCTATGACTGTGCCGCATATTGATCGACGATACATCCAAGGCAAAAAAACATTACTATTCGGACCGTTTGCTGGTTTTTCGCCTAAATTTCTAAAGACCGGCTCATATATGGATTTATTGGGCTCTATTAAACCAAATAATGTCATCACCATGCTGGCAGCAGGCGCTAAGAATATTCCATTGACCAAATATCTCGTCCAACAGCTGATGTTGTCAAAAGAACAACGTATTGAAGCGTTGCGAGATTTTGTTCCGAATGCTAAAAGTGAAGACTGGGATCTCGTGGTAGCTGGACAACGCGTACAGGTGATTAAGGATACGGAGGCTGATGGCAAAGGTACAGTTCAATTTGGTACGGAAGTGATCCATTCAAAAGACGGTTCAATGGCTGCATTGTTGGGCGCTTCGCCAGGTGCATCGACTTCCGTTTCGATTATGTTGGATGCCATCAAAAAATGTTTCCCACAATATTTAAAAGAGTGGGAGCCGAAAATTAAAGAAATGATTCCTTCTTACGGTGAGTCACTGGCGGAGAATCCAGAACTACTTCATGCGGTTTATGCTTCAAGCTCACTAACACTTGGTTTAGTGGATAAGAAGAATGAAAAGTAACCACTGTATAATTGAAAAACTTGTATGTAAAAGAAAGCACAATTTGCCTTTTTGACAGATTTATGCTTTCTTACTTTTTCTGCTGGGAAAGTCCTGTTATTTCCCTGGATTCCTTTACTGTGCCAACGTAGCTTAGTTTATATGCACCTTTCATTCTAATTATGCGAGCATTTACCATTGTTCCTTAACTAGCTGAAAGAATCTATTCCACGAACTGGTTCGGATTTGGAACTGCCACACTACTACTTTGCCAACTTAATTATATCAGATATTTCATAAACCATCTGACCTCACTTTATTTATCAAACTTCGTTCCTTTTAATAAATCTGCAAATGGGTTATTAATTGGTTCAGCTTCTTTATCTTGCTTCCTTAAATACTTCTGTACGCTACGTTTATCCATTTTATTCCCCTTTTCTTTTTTTCGACGAGTTTCAAAGGAAGACAACTTTTCACGATAGCCGCATTTACATGCAAAGATTTGTCCTTTTCCTTCGCCACGTAGTTCCATTTTCTTTTTACATTGAGGGCAGCGAGCGTTTGTTATACGTGACACGTTTTTACGATGTCCACATTCACGATCTTGACATACTAGCATTTTACCTTTTTTACCATTCACTTCAAGCATCGGCTTACCGCAATCAGGGCACGATTTTGTTGAGATATTGTCGTGCTTGTATTTTTTATTGCTTGCTTTAATTTCGGCAACGATTTCTTTTGTGTGCTCTTTCATTTCATTAATGAACACATCTTTTTTTAAATTACCTTTTGCAATGAGCTCAAGCTTTTGCTCCCATTCGGCAGTTGTTGCAGGAGATCGTAATTCTTCTGGTACTAAATCCAGTAGCTGCCGACCTTTGGATGTGATATAGATTTCTTTACCACCACGTTTTTCAATTAAGAATGAATTGAATAACTTATCAATAATATCTGCACGTGTTGCAACCGTACCTAATCCACCGGCTGATTTTAAGGTATCTGCAAGCCCTTTATTACTCGTTTGCATATACTTTGTAGGATTTTCCATAGCAGACAGTAAAGTAGCCTCTGTAAAACGTGCAGGTGGTTTTGTTTGACCCGATGTCTGAGCTACTAACTTTGTCTTTAATACATCGCCTTTTTCAATGCTGGGCAATAATTGCTCTTTTATATCGTCTGTTAATTCTTCATCATCAGATCGGTTTTCGTAAACTTCTTTCCAACCAGCATTGATTACTGTTTTACCTTTAGCAATGAATTTTTCCCTATCAATTTCAGCCTGTACCGTTAATTGTTCATATTCGTGTGCTGGAAATAAAACTGCTAAGAAACGTTTTACTACTAAATCATAAATTTTTCTTTCCTTACCAGTGAAAGCAGAGAAATTTACAAATCCTTCAGTCGGGATAATCGCATGATGATCGCCTAATTTCGAGTCATTAACGAACGATTTATTCGCTTTAATAGGCTTAGCCAAAATTTTATTGGCTGCTGATCGATATTCGCCAACACCACATGCTTTTAAGCGCTCGGGAATCGTTGAAACAATATCACTTGAAATATATCGGGAATCTGTACGAGGGTATGTTAACACTTTATGCTGCTCATACAGTTTTTGCATGGTATTTAAGGTTTCCTTTGCTGAATAGCCGAAGAACTTATTTGCATCACGTTGTAGTTCTGTTAAATCATAAAGCCCCGGAGCAAATGTTTTTTTCGGTTTACGATCAATCGCCACAACTTTAGCATCTTGACGACCTAGCGATTTAACAATTGCATCGATTTTTTCCTTTTTAAAGCTACGACCATTACCGTTCGAATCTTGCCATGTTAATTTAATCGTATCTGTTTGTGCCTCGATACCATAATATGTTTGTGGCTTGAAATTTTTAATTTCATCTTCCCTTGTCGCAATTATGGCTACTGTAGGTGTTTGAACACGCCCGCAATTTAGTTGTGCATTGAAGCGTGTCGTAAGGGCACGAGTAGCATTTAAACCGATATACCAATCTGCTTCAGATCGTGCAACAGCAGCATGGTATAAGTTTTCATAGAATTTTCCTGGTTTCAAGTTTTTGAAACCTTCTTTAATCGCCTTATCTGTTACAGAAGAAATCCATAAACGCTTTATTGGCTTGTTTACTTTTGCCTTAGCGATTATCCATCTAGCAACTAGTTCACCTTCACGACCTGCATCCGTTGCCACGATTATTTCATTAACATCCTTTCGATTGAATTGGCTTTTAACAGCGTTGAACTGTTTTCCAGTCTTCTTCATCACTGTTAAATTCAAACGCTCTGGTAGCATAGGCAAATCTTCTAATTTCCATGTTTTATATTTCACATCGTAATTTTCTGGGTCAGCAAGTGTAACTAAGTGTCCAAGCGCCCATGTTACGATATATTTATTGCCTTCAAGACACCCGTTTCCTTTTTTATTGCAATTTAGCACACGAGCAATATCACGTGCGACAGAAGGCTTTTCGGCTAGTACTAAACTTTTTGTCATAATAAACGCATCCTCTCAAAACCTTATTCAGATATAACATAAACAGTTATATACATATTCCTCGTTAGGGTTATAAATCTTTATAGAACGTGCTATACTTCGCTGCTAATGATTCCTTTAACTCTTTATTTTCTTTCTCCAAACGTTCAATTTTAAATTTTAAGGATTCGATTATTATATCCTTTGATTTATCGGAGGTATTCGGCTTATGGTTTGCTACACTTTTCAAATTAACTTGTTCATTCCTAAGCATATCAATTTTCTTCCGAATTCCTTCATTTTTGTATAAGAACGACTTGGAAACCATACTCTCTATTGACACTGTATTATAATTAATTACTTTTTTATTTTTGATCATGCTTTTTATAGTTAAAAAAACTTGCTTCTCTGTATCTAAAGATTTTTCTTTAGCTAATTCAATTATTTTAGATGTATTAGGATTCTTATTGGACACTTTTTTCTCTTTCCTCTCCCACATATTCGCGTCTTTCTTTTGGTATTCCATTTATATTTCCGTTGTCACTGATTTCATTTAAAACTTTTCTATAGTTTTTCATCTTTTTGTTAGCAAATTCTAACGACCTCACATGTCCGTTTTTTTCATAAATTTGAATATCCTTTTCTAATGCGGCAATTTGAGATTTGTAATAATCAATAAAAGAACTATCAACATGAAAACTTCTACAATTATTTGCAATACATGGTGGTTCAATGACTTTTTCGGCATATTCACATTTCATCTTAGTACTTTTAATGCACATTCCATGATCCATTCGTATTGAATCATAATTATGCCTAATCCACTCTAACTCTAAATCATTTTCTATTGCCTGTTCATCTATATCTGTCTTGACCAGAGCACCCTCAATATCAAATTTGACGCCACCTTTGTTTTTAGCTTTAAAATAGGCTTCCTTCAACGTTTGATCGTGAATTTTTGCATACGCATCTGAACCTCTAAAACCCGAACCTTCCATTATCAAAATAATAGGTACATATCTATCCCCAATAAGATGAATATTTTCAACGACTTGATCCCATATATAATCCGGAATATATTTAGGATTATCGAAACTCAAACTTTTGGTACGGTGTGGATTATCATTCGGGAGAAATAGGGATTCGATATGCTGATCTGATGATTCCTCCCAATCCAATATTTTTATATCAGTCAGAAATTTTCTCACTACGCTAAGGTTACTACTTACATACACATCCGTAGCCTTTATTTTTTGTTGATTTGTTTTATCAAATATCATTTTATTTTTAATAAATGTTAAATAAGCTACTATGTGCCAACGTTCGATATCTTTTATCGATAATTCAGGGTAACTATCGTTTAAAAAGTTTAAGAAAATGGAAAGTTCATGAAGATATCTTACCCCAATAGAAAAAGTCAAATTTTTCAATTCAACTACTCTAGTATATAGATATTTTTTTGCTAACCCTCTATATCTATGATTTACTTTAGTAAATTTTATTCTTTTAGTGGATGTGTTGGTGTAATTTAGTTCAATGGGTAATTTAGTGCCATCCCAAATATCCTTTTCCCATTCAGGTGTTTGATCAAATACACCATAAATGTAATTATAAAATGTACTCATTAAAGAAACCGCCGGAGTAACAGCAGTACCATTATGTTTAACCGATTCAACCTTAATGCCACATTCTATTAAATAATTTGTATACTTAAACATTATTTCCTCTTTGGGAATTTCTAAAATGGTTTTTATATTGGGATAGTTTTTATCCAGGAACTTTAACATCCTTCTTAAATGATGGGCCTTACCCCCAAATACCGTAATAACAGAGTACAAGCTGTCATTAAGGTTTTTCCCGAAATAATATTTTATTTCATTCTTTATACAGCTGTTTTTGCAAAGGGTAAAGTCTATTTTATTTATATAACGATCTAATGGTCTACTGGATTCTTTTGCTATTTTCATATCATTCCCGTACCAAATATCGGATTTGTAGCAAGGATATTGGTTAAGAAACTCTATAATCGTATCCTCTTTATAAACACTTTCAATATTCATTTTTTATTCCTTTCTCTGTTTAACGCTACTTTATTATATTCTACCCTAACGGATTTCTCTGAAGGATGAATATACATATTCATAGTAGTTTGAACATCTTTATGACCTAACAAAGCCTTTATTATAGATATTTCCAGACCATTTTCATGAAGCTCTGTAGCCAATGTATGCCGGAACATATGAGGAGTAATATTAAACCCTAATTTTGTCGATAGTTCCCTGAAAAATGCGCTTATAGTCACATCATCACAAACATCTCCTCTCGAAAAACCTGTTAACTTTAAAAATAGATAATCACTGTCAAAGTTGTTCTTTTCATGTACCTCATATATATAATCTTGTAATAAGTTTGTTGTTTCAGCTGATATATATACTAATCTATTTTCTCCCGAAGGCGTTTTAGATTTAGTGATTAATATTTTTTTATCTGAAAGGTCAATATCCTCAAGCCTTATGTTTAACGCTTCCGAAATCCTCACACCAGTTTCGTATAAAATGCTTACCAGCAACTTATTTCTTATGTTGAGTTTAGTTTGAAATATTTTCTTTAACTGCTCCTCACTTAACTTGCTATAAGGTTTCTTCGTTTCTCTAAGTTTTAGAGCATTCAGCCTATATTTGACATTGGATTTTGTATGTTCTAAAAAAGATTTGTATGAGTAATTTTTTTTATTCGAATCCGAATAAAAGTCTAATTTAGTATCAAGTATCTCCGAGTGGAACCTTGCAAGATAATTATAAAATCCAAATACCGCCATCACATTGTCATTTATAGTGTTAGATTCTCTCTTTTTTGATCTGATACTAGATCCACCTTGTAACCAGCCTATGTATTTTACCAGTACATCCATTGAAATATTTTTGAAGTCCAACTGATCCAACTCGATAAAATCCCAGTATAATTTCAATCTATAAGCATAGGATTTTATAGTATTTGGTGATCTATTTATAGTATCTAAAAACTTTAAATACTTGTTTACATATAAAAAAGGAATGCCTTCATTAGAGGTTAAAAGATAAATTACGTTTTCTTCCTCATTTTTCACCTTAATAACTTTAGCCATGCCACCCCTCACCCCCTCTATCTTTAAAAACTATAAAGACTTTAGAAGTCTTATATTGATATTTATTATTCTAAGTCATAAAAATAAGTATCTACTTTCTTAAGATACTTTAACTACATAACTATATTATACTATAGATAACTCTTGCACTTTTGATTTGTCTACATACCGTTTCTGGGCATTAGGATAAACAACTTCAACATCTACTCCAATACATTCTTGATAGTTCGATAAATTGTTTTTGATATAACCAAATTCACTATCGGTTATAAAGTGACTGTCCGTCCTCGGGTAGGACAGGACTTTCTTTTCATATAGGCTTTGTGCAATCTTTAATACTTCAGACGGACTGTACTTCCATTGCTTGTTTGCCGTACTTTGCAAGGAAGATAAAGAATGTAGCTTTGGTGACTTTGTTCTTTTCCGTTCTTTTTTCACTTCCTGAATAATACCATCATTTATATCAAGCAGAATGCCTTGTTCTTGCAATACTTTTTGTGCTTCTTCTTTTGTTGCAAAGTGTTGTTTACGTTTCGCTTCAAACGAGCCATTTGTCACTTGGACCTTCCCCTGAAATGTAAAGTAGTCTTGGGAAACAAATTCCTCGATTTCCTTCTGGCGCTTATACAATAAATAAAGGGTAGCTGTTTGTACCCTGCCAACGCTGAATACTCCTTTCAACCCTTGTTTTTGTAATAGCAATGTGTATAATCTGGAAGCATTCATTCCTACTAGCCAATCACTATATTGCCTTGTTTGTGCTTCTTTATATAATGAAAGGTAATTAATTCCGTTGTTTAAATGACGGAATCCTTCTTGGATCTCGTCCACCTCTAAAGAATTGATCCACAATCGTTTAGTGGGTTTATTTGATGCTCCAGTAAGCGATATAATACTCCTCGCAATATTTTCACCTTCACGATCACAGTCTGTTGCAACAATAATTTCAGCTGAATCATTTAAAAGTCTTTTCACTATATTGAATTGCTTTTTCTTGTCTTTACTTACCTGAAAACGAAACTGCTCCGGAAACATCGGCAACTGATCTAATCTCCATATTTTCCATGTTTCGTTATATTGTTCAGGAGAAAGAAGTTCAACCAAATGCCCGTATCCCCAAGTGATATATGCTTTCTCCTTAAAAAAGCGACCATCATTTACCTCTATATAACCATCTTGTTTCTTTGTATGTTGAAGAGCATCTGCATACGCTTTTGCTTGACTCGGCTTTTCAGCTAAAATTAATGTATGTCCCATTAAAACGTTCTTCCCCTTTCTTTTGCTCACATTTCCATTTCAAATGCATGCTGCTTACCGCCTTTTGTCTTTGACTGCTTTTCAATGAGTTTTCTATAATCTTCATTGCTGCTAACATGTCCAGGAATATCTTTTGCAAAGGAATAGACATTCTTTTTTCCGACAATAAAATGATCCAAAAGCTGTACATCCAATTTTTCGGATATTTCTTTCAAACCTTTGGTCACATTTCTATCTTCAGCACTTGGTTCCGGTATGCCTGAAGGATGGTTATGAAAAACGGCAACCTTTGATACATCTTCTTGCGACAATAATTCCTTTGTAAATACCTTCTTATCCACTATACTTGCATTTGGTGACCCTTTGAAAAGTTCTTTAACAGCTAGAACTTTCCCATCAGCATCACAAGCAATTACTCCAAACGATTCTTGCCAATCATACTGATAACCAACTTTCAAGCTTTTCTTCACCTTTGCATTATCTTTCAACATATGAGATCCAACAATCTCTTGATTAGCGAAAAAAGAAGTAAATTCGTCAAATCCTTGGTATGTGTTTATGCCATTTTGCAGATTATAAGCTGTCATGGTATGACCTTCACTTTCGGCAACACTATCCACAGATGGTGCATATTTATCGCGACTATACGGAATCATTTCCTGATTGGATGTGATTGTGTCGCTGAATTCGTTATAGCTAAATCCATCAATCACATCTATCCCAAATGTTTTAAAGTATTTGGTCATTTCTGCTTCCTTACCAGTAGACGTAGAACTGTTTGATAAATTAAACATGGATACACCGCCTGCATGTAAACCTTCTTTCAACGCTCTTTTCAAATCATCTTGATCATGAAATTTATATCGACTTAAATGTAATGGCTCATTTTTGGTGGAGCAAAACACAGATACCATCTCATCTTTTGCAGGCATTTTATTCTTCGTAACAAATTCAATAAAATCCTGTGGAGAAGAGATCCCTGCTTCTTTGCTGTTCATTTGTCCTTTTGAAAAGTCTATAAAATCCACTAAACTTCTTACGGAATCATCATCTTTGGTTACCTTTTGATAAAGTTCCTCTTTGGATGAGCAGCCAAAATGCTCATACAGATTATTCATCCGTATCACCGCCATTTTCCGTACGAATGATTAATTCCTTTAACGTAAGAACATCCTTATCTTCCGGATGCTCCTGCATGAACTCCAGTAATTCCTTTTGACTGTCTACACCAAAGTAATCTAAAATACTCTGTTGATTATTCTTCACTCAAACCATTCCTTTCTGTTATTTGTAATACCGATCGATAAGTCACACTAAAAATTGCATACAAAAAAGCACAGAATTAATTATTAACAATTAATGTCTGTGCTTTTAAAACTGCTATTTAATTCAAGGAACATGTGTCATAGATTAATGCTTTTCTTATACAATCGCAGTCAATTCTGTAACACGCATACTCTGCAATTGACAGGTTACTTAAAAAAACTCCACTATAGAAATTTAAGAGGTTGGTATATCAATTTCGGAGTTAATCAAAGTCGTTGGTATTCTTTCAAATTTACTCTCCGTCTTCATATGAAATAAAGCTATATCTACATCACTAGAAACCTTTTTTATAAAGCTCAACCCGATTTTGAATCCTTTTTTTACTCCTTCAGGTATCTCAAGGAAGAAGACATTAGCATTTTCTCCCCCTAATTGTGCAGCATTTGGGTTAAATGAATTACGGGTCATACCTCCACCAATTAGGTTAAATTCTGCTTGTTTGTCGTCTAATTTAGTTACAAGAACAAATTTCCCATTAGGCTCAAAAAATCTTTTAGCTTTAATGAAGAACTTTAACTCTTTTTCACTTTCTCTTAGTACGTAAGCTTCTAAATTCTGATATGTTGGATATTTCCTATTCGTTTCCTGTCCCTGTACTATTTCTATAATTTGAGTCTTAATTGTATCCATTCCATTTGAATATAAATCAAGATATTTGATTGACTTTAGTATTTGAGGAACATTGACATCATCAGCACGAATAGGTATAAATTCAATTTGACGATTAGCCTTATCTATTAATGTAGATGTCCATTCTAAATTAACCATTTCACTTTCAAGGCTATTACGAGTTACAAAGAAGAAAAAATATTTACACTCCTCTAACCCAGTATTCATTCGATTAACTATGTTCTCCCCTGGCTTTATTGACCAATCATCAAAAAATACTTTTTCTTCGCCGAAAATATCGCTTAAAGTTTGCGCAATATCTCCTACAAATTCTTTATCTTTATGCTGGTGACTTATAAAAATCATAAATACTCCCCCTGTGCCCGTTAATTGAATACCACAATCTAACAAAAGTATATCAAACATGACACAAAAATGTTAGGTTTCACTAAATCAACCCTTCTCCACCAGTTGATCAAATTCATCCATATGTCTCTCTCGCTTATAATCATGAAATGTTTTCCGCATCGCTTGCTTCAAACGGATAATAGAAACATGCAAACTAGGATCTCCCTTTCCATTATAGCGTTGGAAAAAAGATTGCTGATTTTCTTTTTCTAATGCATTAAATTGTCTTATAGCTATTTTCCGCTCGAAGTCCGACACCCTTTCTTCTTTATCAACTACGCGCATTTCGGTTAAAATTGCGTTTCCCATACGCTTTTTAAGATCATCTAATTTTGTATCTTTATATTGTTGGTAATCACTTCCATCACCGTACATTTCTTTCATCACATCTACTTCTTCATTCAATTTTGTTTTTAATGCTTGGATCTCTTTTGGATGAAACTGCTCTAAATAAATTTCGGTTATTTCGTCTATATAAGGTCTAGCCTCATTGATAGATTGATAACCATAACGCCATTGTTTTCGGTCTTCAGGCAAACGATTCATCGCTTCTTTAAATAAAGTTTCTGTTTTTCTGAAAGAAGATAAGGAAATATTGTTTTCCTTTTTGTAGCGTATGGTTCCACGCAACAATTCATCTACTTTATTTCGTTCATGCGCACGATCTAAAATAATATTGGCAACTTTGGACTTCATTTTGTCTAACGTTTTTGGCTTTCGTTTGGCTCGATATTCTTCATGCCATGTATTCGATTCTTTATCCAATACATTCATTCGTTCTCTTGTTGGATGAGGTTCTACGGTTGCGACATGTACATGAATATTATCGGTATTGTAATGCAGGGTTGCCGTCCAAATTGCTGATCGCTGCATTCCTTCTGCTTGTAACATTGTTTGCATCGTTTCCCGTACAACACCCCTCATTTTTGTTTCATCAACGTTATGAGTCGTTGCATTGTATATTTTTTGCTTCGCCAACCATTCATTATCAAAAGAGATCACATCTTGCCACATTGGTGATTCATTTTGTTGTGCTAGTTGAAATTGTTCTTTGACTGTTTGCTTTTCTTTGTCATTCAATCTGTCTTTACTGGAGGTAAATAACTCACCTTGTTTTTCGTCATCATCCATATAATCCATGAAGTGATAGAACACATCAAAATCATTTTCTTTATCAGATGAGGTATCCATTTTCACATGTTGTTTCGCATCCTCACGATCCATATAATTAATGAAATCATTAAACGTACTCGACCTAGGTGTAACAAATTTACTTCGCAATACAACTGCTGGACTCATGATCTATTCCTGACCTCCCGATTGCGCTTGTTGCTTTAATTCCTTTTGTCGTTCATAGTCTAATTTCTTTTGCCGGTGTTTATGGATTCGTTTTTGCACCAAATCTTCTGCTTGTTCCATTCCTTTTGTTTTAAATTCTTCCGTTGTAATTAAGTTTTTGAATTTATTCACCAGGTAGTAATGGTTCATGAACTCCAGAATGATTTTCGTGTCCCGATCAATAACGTTACTTGCTACTTGAATGCGATTCATTTTCTCTTTTACGAAATCTAATTTTTCATCCAGTAAGTCAGAAATCGTTTGTTTGAATAGAACATATTCTTCTTCTTTATTTTCAAAATAAGCATCCACCATTAAGGCAATGGCATTCGCTTGAGACGTATGATTTTCATTCGCTGCCACTTTAATTTTTTCTTTCGTTTCAGGGCTTAGCAAAAAGTAAGATCCTTGCTTTTTCTCTTCTGTCATACTCATTTTATTTTCCCTCCTTGTTGTCCATAGGAAATGCTTTGTCTAAAATGTGATCGGCTTCTTCAGGATTTAATCCAAGCGCATCACATAAAATCAAATACAGATGGAGTGTTCTTTTTTCCAAATGATTTAATCGTTTGAACGTCATTTCCAATCCATCCGCAACTCGACTTACTGTCACATCTAATTCCTTTTCTGCAAACTTAATCCCATCAAATTTCACTGCGTCCTCTACCATTCGTTTCAGTAATACATTCCTTGATACCTTTTGTTTTTTAGCTTCCTCATCTAACACTTTTACGGCACGAACATCTACATCCCGAATCTTTATTTCCATTCAAATCCGCTCCTTCCACGCGTCGCATAAAAAACAGGAAAATCCCCGTTCACATGAACAGGGATTGTTGAACAGGATAAGGGGGAAGTGTACCCACATAGCGTGGGTGACTAGGCAGCGCCTAGTTTTCCAGCAAGCCCATTTTTTCAATAGTAAATATACCTTTTATATAGGTGTTTCTTGCTGAATATATAGGTTTAATATAGACCTTTTAATACTTATTTCCCCTCTTTTCCTGAAGGCTCATCTTTATTTTTCTTCTTTTGCTGTTGCTGTTTTTGTTCTTTTGGTTCGTGATTTTCTTCTACTAATTGACGTTCAGGATGAAGCAATGTATCGAGTTTTTCTTTCCGATTATCGTACTTTTCCTTGAGCTCTTTTACCTTTGATTTGTATGCTTCAATTTCTTCTTTTGCACTGGAAATGGCATTATCTTTATGTTCTATTTCCTTCTCTGTTTCAGTTTGTTCTTCCTTCGTTTCAAATTCCATTTCACTTTTTAATGATGTTTGCTCCTTTGTTAAAGTAGTAATTAATTCCTGTTGGAAAGGAATATTTTCATCTATAATTGTAGATATTTCTTGTTTGATTCGTTCCATGTCTGTGACGATTGCTTCTTTTTGATATGCCTTATCCGATTTTGCAACAAGGTTCTTATTTACTTCAATCTCACGATAATCCCCCACAATAATCACATCTTCCGGCTTCGGCAAATCGGACTTTTTAATTTTATCTGTCTCCGTTGTAGCAACATCACTATCATTTTCCAGTTGTCGTTTATACTCTTGTTTCAGTATTTTGTCATCCCGGTGTTCTGTCACAAACAAACCGATAACACGGTATTCATTTGGAACATGTTCAATGTGAATGACCATCACATTGTCGGATTCATACACTTTTTTTGCTGGGTAGGTTTCTTTTGATCCCTTTCCCTTTGCTTCAAACGTAAATGTCGGTTCCGCTGCATCGGTACCCGTATGAACCGTTTCAATCGTTACCTCCATGAGTTGATTCTTCGGATTATACTCCCAACTCCTTAAAACTAATGTTGTTTGATTTAAACCATTAACGGATTTATTATATGGCGTTTGTGCGATGGCACTATCATCATACATCCATGATTTAGACGTTAAAAAAACACCAAGCAAAACGCATAGTGTAACGATAATGCCAATATAGACTTTATTTTCCCTTCCACGATTGAATTTACTTTTCACGCGACTAAATCCTCCTTCCCTTATCATTTTTCGCCTGTTAAAAATGATTTGACGTGTGGCATAGGGTCAACCTTCTCCCCCTCCATTAAAATCTCAAAATGAAGATGAGGCGCAGTTGATGCCCCGGTTGAACCAACATGACCAATCACATCACCTGCCTTCACTTCACTTCCGACAGGTATTCCTTTCTTGTCCATATGAGCATAACGGGTTTTAATTCCGTTACCATGATCAACTTCTATATACCAGCCATAACCTTTTCCCATATTTTCTAAAGTGGAGTCAAATGTTGTTCCGCTCGATTCGCTTATGGTCACTTTTCCATCCGAAAAGGACACAATCGGCGTATTCCTTATCCCGGCACTTGCAATGTCTATCCCAGCATGAAATGTGGTGCAATTTCCACATCCCGACCGATAACCAAAGCCGGAAGTAATGGTTTTGGTATATGGTGAAACCCAAGACTTACCACCGATTAAATCCATATCAACATGATCTTCTGCTTCACAATTCATGGTTAATCCACCCATGTTTGCAGTTAACTTTTTCATCGTTGGTATCCAATGTTTGTTTAAATTGTTTGGATCATTTTCTGCGCCAATCGGAGCATACACTTCCCCCAGTTGTTCAATTGTTACTAATCCATCTACAATAATACGATTATATAAAGTATCTGCCATGGCTTCTAAACCTTCTTTTAATGTTGGAAAACGTTGTAGCGTTTGCCAATCTGTTGCAGGATCCATTAACCCTCCAGGATTATTTTTATCGACTACTCCACTGGAAGTTCCGTAACCTGTTTCATGTAAAGCGATAGCACCAAAAAGAATTGGATCAATTCCCTTTTCTTCAGATAGTTCGATAATATCATTACCATATCCTTTGAAAACACCTGAGCGATCTTCATGCTTAAAGTAACTATCCCATTCCTTTTGATTCATATCACCTGTTGGCGAACAAATATTACCACCTCCACCATCATCATCTTGATCATTATGTTGATGATCAACACTACCACTTAATGCACCAATAACCGCCATCAACAACGTACAAAGAACAAGAAAGATTAGGACAGGAATAATGTTCGCAATTAAAAAACTACTCGTTCCTACGAGTAGCTTCTTCCTTATCAGATGTTTTGCAAATTGTTTTAAATGCTTCACTAATTCTTCTTCCCTTCTCCTTCCATGTTTTGATTATTCGGTGTCACCATGTTGCTAACAATCCACTTATCACCTGCCTTTTGTAATGTAATATAGTATAACTGCATTGGTTTAGATGTTGATTTTCCTTTCACAGTGACATGCCACGAAGCATATGCGCCAAACGTTATTTCTCCATCTTTCAAAGGTTGAGAAGCAAATAAATCAATTGCATCCAACTCTCTTTTTGCTTTTTCGTCTTTAAAGTTTGTCATTTCCTTTTGCATATTTTCAAGATAATTTGCTGTAACTGCATCCTCCCACTTGTCCCAATCCGTTACTTGCAATATATAAAGGGCAAGCACCTTTTCTGCCTGCTCTTTCGCTTGTTCCACTTCCCGTTCACTATATTGGATGATATATTTTTGTTCTAAATCGTCCTCTTCCTGATTACTTTCTGTTTGTTCACTTTGCTTATTTTCATCTGCTGCGTCCGGCTTCTTGGATTCTCCTTCATCTTTTAATACAGCATTTATTTTTTCCTCATCTATATTAACCGGCTCTTGCATGTTTTCTTGTTGGCTGGACGTTTCAAACATTTCTTTCGGATCTTGCTCTTTTGGATCATCGGCAGTCCATTTCCATATCCAAACAATCACAATTAAACCTGTCACGACTAATAGAAAGATAAACTTATAAAATATTCGTTTTTCATGATTATCTTCTCGCATCGTTTACAACCCTCCAGTGAACAGCTTTAATTCTTCTTCACTTGCCTCAATGGATAACATGATGTTTCCTACACCTGAAATACTTAATAAACAATCTCCCTGCTGGAGTTGAGGAACGTGTTCCAATTCGCTTTCCGTTAGTTGCCCTTCAAAAATTGTTCGTAAAGAGTCCAACGTGTTTGAATCCTGTTGCATCACAAACTTATATTGGGTCAATTCGAATAACGTACGTATTTTTGTGACAGTTGCAGTGTCTTTATTATCTGGCACAAAGTCTCTGATGGATTGACTTGCTAAAATCATCCCGCCAAAATACTTACGGGCTTCTCTTGCAAAATCTGTTAAGAATGAGACAGCTAACATATTTTCAGCATTAACTAAACGATGTGCCTCATCAATCATAATTAAAAATCGAACGGCATCATCAGGGTCAAATGTTTCACTTTCATACATCTGTTTCATTTGTCTTGCTCCCACTTGGATCAAATTATCCCAGATTAAATTTAACGTATTATACATTTGTGCTTGAAACACATTCTTTTCCAATTTCGTGAGATTACGAATAGAAAAGAAAATCACTTGTTCATCAGTGATATCCTGAATCGTTGTATGACCGTTAAACAATGAAGCATAGCTGTTCACTAAGTTATCAACGACTAATTCAATTTTCTCCAACCGATCCACCCGCGAAATGGATAATTCAGGACGTATCGTTCGTTTCTTTGGGTTGTCATATAGCTGCTCTCGAATATATTCTAGCAAGTCGCTAAAGATTGGATATTCTTTATTCCCCAATGTCGTCACACCCGATGTTTTGACTTTTTCCATAAAGCCTTGCGATTCATAAAACATGCGTAAGATCTTTTTAAATTCCTCAATTTCCTCTGTAGAAGGACTACCAGCAAGAAATTCATAAAAAATAGCAACCTTTGATATATGTTGCATAAAGCACTGCTTTTCATATTGTTCAAAGCTTGTCAATTCTTCCTTGTAATTGCTTTTATCATCTGCCCGATAAATCTGTAATGGATTAATAATCCCATCACTGCCATCCAAACTAATGGATTGTCCTCCCAGTGCATCGACTAAGGTTTTAAATTCCCCTGTCACATCAAACCCTCGAATGAAATTCCCTCTTGCTTCATTATCCATAAGTAACTTTTTTAACGTAGTCGATTTACCAGCACCCATTTTCCCAACAACGACTGCATTGTAAAAACGTCTTAATTTATCTTTATGAAACAAATCGAATAGAACATTTCCACCAGTAAACGATGTACCTAAAAAACTGCCTGTTCGATCATTTAACTCTGAAAAGTGGTACGGTAATCCAGAAGCAAGCGTAATTGCTGGCATCCCTTTTCCCTCTCTTTTATTCGGAAATCTAATTTGTTGCTCATAGGGCAGGAACAGTGATTGCCATTCGTAGTAGGTTTCGTTCAAAAATATTTGCCCCTTAAATCCAATGGAATTGAGTTTAGATATGGTTTGCTCCACCTTCCTCTCTAATTCCCAGATAGTCGGTGAAGCAACAAATAAGCGAATATGAAGTAGTTTGATGACTTCTCCCATTTCTGAAATTTGCTGATATAAATCTTCCATTTCTTTATAACTTCGTTGAGCGTCCATCCGGTCAGATTCTTGTTTCGCACTGCGAAAACGGACATCATGTTCCACCATACTCTTATTGATAGAACTAATCGTTTCATCTTGATCCATTGTGGTCACATCAGCCACAACGGTAACATCATACATGGCCATCACTTTATCCAACCAAAGCAAATTGACGTTGGAAGGATAATCCCACACATGGACGCACGCTTCATAACCGTCTCCTTTTTGAATGTACTTATCTTTAAAAGTCATGCCACCTTGGGGTTGTATTTTCGTTAAAAACGCTTTATCCAGTTTTGGTTTCTTAGAATTCCTTTCTTCCTCAATAAAAGTATTTGTATGTTGTTTCACACCTACCATCCTTTCTTTAAAGCTGTGTATTTTGGTTGTTTAATAGAAATAAAATTTGTTCTTTTTTGTTCTTAGGTAACTTCTGTAATGGAAATGAACTTTGCATCCCTTGCATACAATCGCCTTTTCGGTCTTCTAGTTCTTCTTTATCATCTGCATAGATAAACATGAAAAACTCCCGATTATAACGTTCTCTTTCTAAATATTCGAATTCGAATAACTTTTGCTCAATATACTTTAACCGTGACGGATTCTTCGCCTGTTGCTGTTTTTTCAACCAATATGCCCGCTGTATTTCCGTATTGGTTGGAAAGTTTAAGATGACTTCCTTGAAAGAACGAAAATAACTTCTGAGGAATTGCGCTCGATTTAACAGTAGGTAATTTAAATCCGCATCATTTAAAGCATGAATGTTTTTTGTTTCCACTTGAAAAATGTCCATGACCCCTTCTTTCAGCAGAATGTAATCATCGTGTATTTGTACAAAAGGAAGAATATCGGATGTTTGTTTTAACAACTTGGGCTTTTTGCCTTGTTCTTTCATATCTTCTTGAAATTCTTTTTTCACTTTCTTCTGATGTTTGAGCTTTTGCAGTAGCTGAACCATTTTGTTAGGTTTTTTATTTGTCTTTGTAACCATTTCCGTCTCTTCTTCACATGTGTCCTCATCCAGCTTTTCCGGATTTGATTTAATTAACTTTAAGGGTTGCATTCTGCTTACTCACCCTCCTTGTCTTTTAGAAACTGTTCATTTTCTACTTCATTTCTATCCATTGCATGGTACACTCCCTTTTTATGGCGAAACATTAATAGGATAGATTCATAATTTCGCTTCTCGGGATTGTTGCCACTCGGCAAAAACAAATAAATCATGCCTACAATTGCTACACCGAAATAAAAAAGAATAAATAAGCTATGCACCAATTCCCGTAAGACCGTTAATAATAAAAGAGAGCTAATCAAAATAATAACCAGCTCTCTCATTTCTAATCCTACTATTTTCGGCTTGGATTTAATCTCTTTCGGTATCTCGTATTTCATTGGATTTCAATCCCCTTTTTTCTATTTTGATTTGCTTCGCCTGTTGTACGTTTCCCTTAAATTGGCTCAATTTTTGTCCAATGTCATAACCTGTATTATGTGCTCGGGAAAGAAAATGATTTGCACGTTGTACAGTACGATTTCCGCCAAGTAACGTATGCTTTCGTTGCGGATGAATATGTCCTTGCCCACCAGCATTGACATTCGGCTTATGCTGACTAGATGAAGTTGATCCTCCACCTACATTACTTGACCCACCACTATCACTTCCTGACACATTATTTGTGTTGATTGGGATACTACTTGCCAGCGAGCCACTGCGACTAGGAACACTTGTATTTGGCTTTGTTGGAACAGTGTTTGTTTTTGATTCAACGTTTGGATTGTTTACGGCATTCGTTGAAAATTGTTGTTCATGTTGAGAAGCTTTTTGATCTGGATTGCGCGGAGGAACAGGCTTCGTATTGTTGTTTCGCATACCGGCTTTCACCCCTTTGTATGCACCAACTCCACCTGCACCAATACCTCCTGCTGTTTTGCCACCAGTCTTAACAACTTTCCCAGCACCTTTTCCAACCATAGATGCACCAGCGCCAGCCATTTTCGTACCAGCATATGCGCCCATCATCGCCTGCCATCCTGAACGAAGTCCTGCATCTATTCCCATTGTTCGCTGTACGATATCCGGAGCATCAATAAGCGCCCATGCACCAGCAATGAGCAAAATGATGACACCTACAATTCCAATCTCTTGTTCTAAATCATTCGCCCACTGTGCATAGATAATGAACAATTTCAGAAGTACAATCATCACAAAGATAACGGCAAACGTACTAACAATTTCAGTTAATACTTTCTTCAATCTTTGGCCACCTGTTATATCCGTTGATGCGGTAAACATTGCGTATATTTGATGAAAAGCTAAATCAAACATGGCACGGCCAATTTTTAATGTTGTTACTATCAAGGCAAATCCTGTCACAGCTAATATCGTAATGGCAATAGCCCAATTGACGTGATAACGATAATAACTTTGCTGCCCTAAGTTTGTCGCTGGTACCGAGTTTTCACTTAATTTTTCAATCCTTGAAGTACCGTCTCCATTTTGAACAAGTCTGTTTTTTAAAAATTCCTTTTCATCGTTCGTCAATTCTTTGACCCAGTCTTCCGTTGTCCAGCTAAACCAACCTTCATCTTCATAGATATCAAGCTTTTCAGTTACATCAATCAAATCGGGGTTCTTCAGCTTATTTGCATAATAGTAATTACTTGTTCCAATATCTTTATCTGTTCGATGGGGAGGATGTGGCAATGTATTCTCATCCCCCATTACAGTGTCTTTATTTGTCCCATCAGCATAGTTGAAATCACTATCCAGATAGTACTTTAAATCAGAAATATTCCTTTTTAACACGTTATCAGAAATCTTCCCATCTGCCTCCACCGTATCCAGCCCTTTATGCAGCAAATCCTCCATCATTCCCATTAAACTGGGAAGAATGACAATGACACTCACTGCAATTAACACATTCATAATGATTTCATTCCGTTTTTCCACTTTATTCAGCATGAACATAAAACCGAGGACTGTTACAGAAACGACAAACAGCCCGATTGCAAGGGGCTGCAAGACATCTATGAAGCCACCCATGTCTTCACTATCATATAAACCACCTAAGGTAATTACTTTCGTAGCAACGCCTTCAATCCAATCATTAATCCATACTAAAAGCTGTATAATGCCCCAACCGATATTACGGAGAAGATCATCATACAGCCAACCACTGGAGATATCGAGAATGTCCGATAAATCCTCATATAACTTTTTCATTGCCTCATCGTCCATATATTTTTTTCACCACCTTTAGGAATTAAAAAAAGAACCCATGGAAAATGGATTCTTTTTGTTGAACTAATAATTAAGAATGTAAGACTTTTGGTACCACGGTATCTCCTTGTACCATAAACGCGCAAAGATTGCAGCACAAAGAATTAACAGCTTACTATAGGTCACTATAGTTTTAACCAATCCCTTATTTCTTTTAAACCTTTATATGTCTTAGCTAATGAACTGTTTTCTTCTAAGTAACTCTCGCCATCTTCTGTTAAATAAGCTGTCCCCTCAATTAACCATGGTCTATCGTCCGCATAGAAAACTCCTCCTAAATAATTTTCTCTATTTAGAAACCTAATAGCTTCATCAAATTGATCTGCGGTAACCGCAAAATTCTCTTCAGTAAGTGCTTTATTACCGTTGTCAATTTCTTTCAATATGGCATACCTTAGTTTCTTTTTATTCATTATTTACCCTCCTTTTTTTAAACGTTGATTAATAAAATAATCCTTACATGAGATACGTGCAATATTCTTTATTAGGTTTGTACCCGTTTGTTGAACTAGGAGAATAATTCGGAGCCATTAATTATTTCATCAGTTGAGGCCAAAGTCGCTTCGTATATCGTCTTATTATTCTTCTTCATAAAGGATTGGACGGTCTTGTAGCCAACTGCATATCCAGCACAAAAGGGAAGTCCAATAGGTTGATAACCTTCTTGCGCTGCAATTTCATCACCAAACATATAGCTACTTACTTCTGCAAATCCTTTTATATCAAGGGCTTCGCCGATAACATCGATTGAATACTTCAGCTCTTCCTTATCCATGTTGGTAACCCAAGGACCTATTTGCTCCGTTCCGTATAATTCTTTTGCAAATGATTCAGCTAAACCCTCTATAACGAGATAATCTCCTACTGTTACATTCCCATGATCCCAATCAAAATAAGAAAAACGTATATTATGGTTAAATTCATGGGCTATAACTGCCGGTATTTTGGGTAAATTATAATCGTTTGGATATATATTTACAGTTATAAAGCCCGGTATTCCACCAAACCCTGTATATCCTTTCTGTAGCTTTAGTTTTTCAGGGTCTGAAATATATAATCCAAATTTGATTTCATCCGCATTTATCTTCAATCCCGCATTATTCGCTTTAGCAATGCAATTTTTAAGAGCGTTTTCGGCAACCGCATAGGAGTTATTTTCTCTTAGAATAGATAATCCTTCTCTAATATTTTCATCATCTGAAACATCAGCAAAACCAAGCATTTTTGATGCCATGATAACGTCATATCCATTTTGTTGTTTCGCTTTTATGGGAACGTTAATTAAATTCCACATTTGTTTGAATGGTTCCATCATTTCATAACGGAAATAATCTTTGCGTTTTTCTAAATCCCGAATTTCAAGCAATTCACCATACTGACTTAATGTATCCATAACTTCATAAGCATTCATCTTATCAACTCTCTTATAAATTATCGTTTGGTTATTAAGCTACAGTATTACGCAACGTTAATGTCAAATATAAATTAGTTGTTTGATAAAATAGTTCAATCGTATTAAGGAATAAAACAATTCCTTAGAGTAAATATCTGATATTAGTTTTGCATATATTAAATATCAATAACTTAATTCAATATTATTTTGCTCCGCAAAATCCAATGCACTAGCAATCCCTGCATCTATATCATCCATATATTCCATGAAGCTAGTTTCATAGCCGTCATCTCCATTTGCTGTGCCTTCAATTAATGATTGAGATAACAATGTTTCTCTTGGATTTTTCATCACAGCCCCATCTGCAATTAGAACCAATCCATCATCTTTTGGCTCCCATACATCCCCTTTATAGTCGGAAGGGGTATATTTTTCACCTAATTGATCAAGGGTGTCTTGACTTTCCCCATCGAAATTCACATAAAAAGCCGTCTGTTCATCTTTTTTCAATGACTTATCAAACGCTTCTACTAGTTCAGATTTTTCCACGTCTTCCTCACTTGCTGAGAATGTTACTAAAAGAAATGATTCATCATTATCAAGTTTTCCTTCTAAATCTTTTAAGCTAATTTGATTCATGCCAACTTCTGCTTTATTGCCACACGCACTTAAAACAAGCAGAAGTGACAATAATACCAAGCTGCTCCAGATTCTTTTTCTCATCTTCACCCATCAACTCCATTTTTGTTCATTTTTTTCAGTATAACAATAATGGTCTGCGGTAGAAAATATTTGCCTATTATATATGAAGTGCTTCTGGTAAAGTGTCATACAGTATTTTTAATTCCTCTTTGGTAAAAGTGAACCCCTTACCAACCCTTGTTTTATCAGGATTCCACCACCTCACGTCAAACTTTGGATTATCTCCATTCCAACTGATCAAATTTAGCTCTTTTGCCCAGCCTCCTTGGCTTCTATGCAATACAACAATTTCCTCAATAACTTCCCAATCCACACGATAGCTCTTTTCCTTCATCCAAAACAATCTCCTCCCTTTTTAATTTTCACTAATGGCCTTTTGTATTAACGCTTCTTCTTCATTTCCTACGTCTTCTTCCTCCTCTTGTTCACTTTCCTTTTCTTGCCTCCTTAATTCAAGTTTACTTTCCATTCTCTTATTTATTTTTTCCTGCCAGCCTGCCATAGTATCCCGAGGCAAATATTTATTTAATGGTTCTATCAATTTCAAATGCAATGCTTCAAGACTTGGATGAAAAACAAGATAACTTAAATAGTGTAAAAATGACCATTCATCGACCGCCAGCATTTGTTGCTGCAATGTACTTCTATCTTTTTGCGACAGCCCTTCCACTTGCAATAAATTTCGTTTCAGTCTAATAAAATCGTCCGGATCCATTACATCTGCCATCCGTAAATATAAGTCACTCCTTACTTTGGCTGAATAAACCATTTCGTTTAAATTCATGTCATAATACGTATCAGAAACAATCGGTAAATAAAGAATGGACTTGCTCGTATCAAAGTCATTTGCCAGATATTCATAACGGAATTTCTGCTTTGTTTGACCTTTATTAAAAATTGGCTTTGGTTCAATCTTTTTTCGTTTCGTATCTTGTCGCTTATTTACGCGAATTACAACGGATTGTCCTTCTTGTAACCTCATCAATTCATCTGAGGTCAACAATGCCCTTTCTTTGGTTGATTCACTATGCGATTTATCGAAAGAATGCAATTCCCCACTTCGACTCACATCTGTAATCGTTCTTGTTCCCAACATGCTCGAATAATGTTCGGCAGTGCTTTTATCTTCCGTCAAAATATATATTTGATTGGAACAGTTTCCGATGATTGTGTCCGATTCTTCGCCATACATTGATTTAACCTGTGAATAAGCCTGGATAATTAAGTGATAGCGAAAACCTCGCCCAGCACCAACTGTCACCATCCCGGCCATTCCTTCGATCGTTGGCATATTTCCAAATTCGTCTAATAGGAAGTGAACATTTCGCTTCATTTTCCCGCTTTGACTTTTTGTTGCCTTTTCAGAGTTTATTCTATAAAGTTGACTAATTAAAATGCTTGCCAATACTTCATTTGACTTATCAGAATCAGGTGTTGCAATAAATAATGCTATTGGTTTATCACCAAATCCAATATCTGTTAGATCCAAACTATTATAGCCAGTCACTTTAGCATTTGGTTCTAACGTAATGATCTGCAATTTATCCATTGCAACACTGAAAATACTTCCCCTTGTATTTCCGGTTGCGAAGTTCGATGTTGCATACATCATTCTTGCTGGGTTATTTTCATCTCTTGCTTGAAAGAACAAATCCAAGGCATTATTTCCTTCCTCGTCATTGTCACTTCCTTTTGTTGAAAGGAAGTTTGCTACGGAATACATCGTCACTCGTTCTTCTTTCCCTTGATTGACCATATCTTCTGTTAATGCTAGGATAATTGCCGTCACAAGTGACTTCGCACTGTTTGACCAGAAAGGATCTTTGGCGTTTGGATCATGGTATAAGCTATATGCAACACTATTTGCATATTTCTGTGCATCACTATGAAGCCCTTTCCTCCATGAATCTATCACCAACTGCAAAGGATTGAAGCCCATACTCATATCATGCTGAATAAGATTGAACACATGAACATCATATCCCCGTTCTTTCAACGTCTCATAAGAAGCACCAGCTAGCTCACCTTTTGGATCATTGATAACCATCGAAGGCCTTTCACTAGCCCTACTTTGAACATCTATCATTGGCACAACAAATGTTTCACCCTTACCACTACGAGTAATACCAATCACCATCGTATGGACTGGGGCATCATCAATTAATAATTGATAGTTATTACCTTCTTGCATTCCAGCAATAATGGTGCCGCCCTTCCCCTCGTATTGTTTCGTTTTGGATGGAATACTTACATACTGTTTTTTCATGTTCTTCACTTTTTCAAATTCGTTCGTTCCATGTTGCCCCTTATTAATAGATTGATAATTCATTTTCACATTGTATAGGAGCTTCAGAACACTAATTCCAATCAGTATATAAAATCCTACATAAAACTCAATCCATTGTTGTTGGAAAATAAAGAAGTAGTGCCAATCAACCGAGAACGTATGGAAATTCACCTCTTCAGGATTCGTTGCAAAACCTTCCACCAAATATAGTACTTGCTGCAAAAAGTGCAGCAGGAAATTGGCAACGAAAAAGCCTATAACAGTGATACAAACGATAAACAAACTCATGGATTTCCAGTTACTTAAACGTTCTGTTAATGATATTTTATCGTTGGAATACATAAACAGCTCCCTCCTATGCATGCACCAAACGGAATGCTTTATGACATTTCATGTTGCATTTGTTTTGCCCGTTGCAATTGATTGGTATCTTGTAAATATCTTTTTTCAAATTGCGTTCTGTTGCCTTGTAAAAATTCATTTGCATCTTTAAAACCGTCGCTATAACGGAACATCGTGATATTTTCCTCTAAGCCCTCTTTTCTCATTGTGTCAACCAGTTTTTGTGCTGCCTTCCAACCTGCCTTATCATCATCCATTGCCATTAGAATATGTTTATCTGTAAACGCGCCTTTGTTCTCCTTGATATATGCTTGCACCTGCCGTGTTTTAGAAGCACCTGTTAATGCTACAAAACCACAATTTGGATCTATTTCACGAAAAGAAAGAGCATCCAGCAACGATTCACTAAATACAACCATCTTCGCCTTATCTGGAATCTCCATAAAAAAATCCTTCGTTTCTTTAGAAGGATTCATGATTAACTGTATTTCTTTGGGTTCCACTGTTGGGTCACTACTAGACCGAAGCAACACTCTATTCAAAATATTGTTTTCATCATAAAGGGGAAAAACTAAATTTCGTTTACACATCCAACTATTATTAGAGTAATCTTTCCCTAACAGGCTGCTTACTTTGTTAAAAAAATAACTTGTCACCTGTTCATTTTGTAAGTCTACAATATGTTCTCTTGCATTTTCCTTTAATAAACCACGGTAACCATTATCCAAGATTTCACTTTTTGTTCCTGTTTTTGCAAAAGAAAAAAGCCTCATTGACCAAGTTAGTGCCTCCTTTTGGTCATCTGAAAGGCTTGGAAAGGTTTTTTGTATCTTTTCTCTTTCGGGATTTAGACTCTCTTTCTCATGAAATTGCAATAACATCCGTTCACCACAATGATTCTCGCGGTTGCATTGAATAAAGTTTGTATTGTTTTTGTATATGAATGCCTCATGTGCATTGCATTCAGGACAATTACAGATATAATATCGTCCTTTATCTTCTGCATTCAACTCAGCTAGCGCATCTTCAATATTTTGATAAACCAATTTTTTGTACAAGTCTTGTTTATCCATCTTCACCTCCTTCTAACAACTCCTGCATTTTCACATCATATCTTTGGACAACCGGCTCAATGACTTTCTCTTCTATTTTTTTACCTGTATCTAGTATCGTGCCTTCAAACAATAAGTCATGGTAGCCATCATGAAATGCTTGGATTAATTGGTTATGAAGCTCGTACGCTGTTTGAAACCCATTTTCACTAACAAAAGTTTCCCCAAACAAACCATCCTCTAGTCTCTGGTACGCTTTATTGTGAACCATTATTATGTTAATCCGTTGGGCCTGTAATGATTGATAGTTCGTTACTACATGTGTAATGAACCTTTTAAAATGTTTATCATTACTCATATATGCACCTGGCTTTATATTTTCACCCTTTCCATCAGTCACAGCATCAAAACTAGTTCGTATAGCAGTCATCACACGTTCCATTTCTGCATAGATGCTTGTTTCAATAACAGGCGTGAACGCATTGTAAAGGGCTTCTAACTGTTCATCATGTAGTTCTAATGGAATGTCTCTTTTCGATGAATCACACATTACTTTACAAAAGCGATTTTGAAACGCTGTAAAAGAGTTAATAGCGTTATCGGTTCTCAACGTTCTTAATGCCACTTAATCACCTCACATCTCCATCTCAACTTCTGTATCCTTTTTCTTATTTTTTCCTAGCTTGATTTTCTTTTCGTCCTCTAGATCTCGTTCTACTTCTTTCAATCTTTCGCGTTGTGAAGGCGTTAAATCCATTTCACGTATATCATCCAATACTTCCTTTTTCAATGCATACACTTTTTCATAACCATATTTGGATTCAAATGCTTCCATTTGTTGATCCCTTTTATCTTTGTTCACTTCTATTTCTTGCTTTTCATCCTGCTCCTTATCAAGAAATGCTAATACCTTATGTTTATAGGCTTTTTTGAAGTCCTGTTCTTCTTTTGAACCTTCCAGATTGTTTAGCACATTATTTTTATACGTTTCTTTAAATTGATTAGCTTCTTCTTGTTCTCTTTCGTATTGTTCATACAAGGATTCTCCTTCTTTCTCAATTTCAGCTAATCTCTCCTTTGGCAATTTTGTTTTTAATACCGTATCTTGATAAAACGTACTTAATTGATTATATTTCCACTCATAGCCTTTATCCTCAGGGTGCATTGTCGCCTTTCCTTTTGCAGCCAGTAACTCAGCGTATTTGTTTGCAAGTTCTTTTGTATTCATTGCACTACCTCCAATTAAATAAATTAGACTTCCCCCATTATGAAGAGAAGCCTATAAACTAATTACCTTACAATGCTTGAAAGTTTTGCACACAAACCGAATCATCCAACTCTTGATTTTCAGCAATCGCTCGTTCCATAGATCGTATATCATCAATACTTTGAATCGGTTCCGGTAAAGTAACATCAATGTTTCCCCATCCTTCGGAATAAACGTAACTGACAAAGTACTTATGTTCTTTCGCCATTGCTCCACCTCCCATGTAAACGATATTTAAAACCCGACGACACGACCACCAAGCCAGCTAACAAGGCTTGCTGCCAAGTAAACAATACCAAAACCGATAGCAACATTAACCATCCATCCGGTATACATCTCTTTCTTTTGAGGATCTTTTGCAAAAGTCCAAAGCAGACCAATAACAACTAGCACCAGTCCGGCTAGAACTGGTGCAATTGGTTTAATTCCGTCCGTGATATTTGTGATTGTTTGAATTGCATCTTGCATAGATTTTCAACCCCTTTCCTCAAGAGCTATTTTTAAGATTGTTTTGCTACCTCTGTAATTTGTTTTTGATTATGAACATTAAAATTCAAAATGATTTCCTGATGCTGCTTATGAAGCCATTCGTAATAAGACCCGCCATTAGCTTCAACAATTTCCATTGCCAACGCTTCAAATTCTTTAAAGCCGGCTGGTTTTGCTGGTTTTTTCTTTCTTGCCCTTGAAGCTTTATTTGGCGCATCAGGCTTATTTTTCTTATCCTCGTTTCCCTTTAATGTTTTCGTTTCTTGATTTCCCTGCTGTGTAAAATTAGACAATTCATTTCACCTCCTAAAATAGAGCAAAATAAAAACCCTTTTCTCGCAAAAGAAAAGAGTTCATTATCGGAAGTTCGAAACTTCCTGATACTAATAATTTAACACCATTTTTATGAAATTTTGTTCGTTGTTCGTTCGGCAAATGTTCGCGAAAAGTTCGCTAATGGGATTTATATAACTGTCCACATACCTACTACATTCATATATCAGGGAAATCAGAACGTTCTGTACCTATCTTTTTTTAAATTCTTTTGTCCAACCCATTATCTCTTCTATATCAGTATTTAATTCTTGAGGACTAGGAACCGGTACGGGGGCTTCAATTGACTGAGAATGCTCATATCTAGAATACTTAGTCATAAATTTATCAAACATTTCACAGTCACTTTGCTCAATTTTGTATAATTTATTTATTTTCCCCATAGTTGTAATTGATCGTCTAAATCTCCTTACTATATCTGATAGTAAATAAGTTTCAATTGTATTCTCAAGGATTATTCTAAAATCACTACAAATACCTTTAGCTATTAAATCATATTCTTCCCTACCTGTTTCCTCAAGAATTTTTTTTGCTTTAGGTAACCTTTCATTATATATAACATTTAATGCACTATCTGGCTTTTTAGCGAACATAGGAGTTCCACCCAATTCACCTGATCCCCAATCTTCGTGTCTAACACCTATTATATTAGTATTTACCCCTGTAGTTTTAGCTGCATCTTCTAATAAAGATAACAAAGAGATTCTATGCGTAAATACTATTATCTGTTTAGTTAGGGATAAATTTACTAATCTAGCTACAACTGCTTCCTCGTATTCCTGATCTAGAGACGATATAGGATCATCCAATATAAGTGGGGAGTTTACTTGTTTCCCACTTATATCTGCTAAAAAGGCAGCAAAAGAAACTATTCTCTGCTCTCCTTCACTTAATATTTCGGTAGCCTTTACACTTCTTTTAGGATTAGATAATTTAATTTCATGAAGGACTTGTCCCCTATGTGTGCGTGTTTTTACCAATTCTATATTTATATAGGATGCACCAAGCAATCCAAGTTCTTGGTCAAAGCGTCTAACATATGCTTCAGTGATTAACCTTTCTGATATATTAGATTTTTTTGTTGACAACCCTTGTGTTCTAGTTAATTTTTTCGCCTCATTTAAGCTATGTCTATTATTCAACCTATGTATTTCTTCAACTATATTGTCTTTATGTTCGTTCAACCATTTCTTTGCTTCTAAACTAATCTTTTTATTTTTTAATATACTCCTACTTTCTCCTTCGCTATCTTCTTCATATGATTGGGCTTGTTTTTCTAGTTTGGACTTTTCCGCCTTCAAATAGCTTTTAAAATCATAAACAGGTAGCTGTTTTATATTTTTGTTGTCTTTAAAGTTCTGTATATCTTCCTTTCTTACATTGATAGCGTCCATTAAAGATATTAGATTGGTTCTAACTTCTTCTTCATATATTCCAGCTGAATCAAGCATTAATTTAAACGATTCAATTTCTGGTATATCGGGTAGATTATCAATCATTATTTTTAGTTTATCTTCTGCATCTTTTGCTTCAATTTCTAAATTCCCCTGTACATAAGCTTCGAAAGATACTAATCTGCTCTTAGCATCATCGTCTAAGGGTTGCTGACAAAGAACACATAAAGATTCTTCATCTACGTTAGGATATGGTACACTTTCATAAACGTAGCTTTCTGAAAACTGTCTTGCCTGTTCCCAAAGTAACCTCCAGCTTTCATTATCGATAGTATTAATCGGTGCATTACTAAAAACTTTCTTTGCATCTTCTTCTGCTGCTTTTCTTTTAGATTCAGCTGTTTTTTTAGCAGTAAGTATCATCTCGCATTTCTCATCTGATAATTCACAAAGCATTTTATTAATTGTATCGTTAATCCTATCTATACCAACTATAGTCTTTCGTAACACTTTTGCCTTGTCCATGGGATTTTTTTCAGACATTCTTTTAACAAGCTCAATAAGTTCTTCTTCAAGCTCATTATCCCACTCACAAATCGCAGCAACTTCTTCTAAGGACACATTATGGCTGATTTTCTTATACCAATCAGCATATTCCGTTTTATCGTAACTTTTAGGTATTAAAGGCAATACTGAAACATGTCCTTCTATTTCTTGACTTATCTTCGTACTTACTTGGTTACATAACTCAATTAAACCACTTATTAATCTCAAAACGAATGGTTCATATGTAACTTCATTTTCATCATTCACATATGTATAAGCGTCATCAGCATCATATATTTCTATATGGTTTAAATCTTCTAAGCTACCTTGATGTGGACTCCAGTTTATATCTACTTTTTCCCCATTAATATTATACTTTATATTGCAGTTTTGCTCAGTATCTTCTTTATAGACATTTCCATATAAAGATCCACTATTTTTCGATCCACAAAGATGTTTAAATAGTCGAACATAACTAGATTTACCACTTCCATTCTGACCATATATTATATTTAAATTTTCATTTAATTTTAATGGATTTCGCGGAGATAGTGCATTAATACCCTGAATATTCGATAGACCTTCAATAGTTAAAGCAATGTTCTCTTCACCACTTCTAATTTTCCCTTTTTCATACTTTAAAGTATCTACTGTTTTTTTATCAACATCTTCAATTTCTGTTTTGCAAATGCTCACAAAATCTTCTACGTCTTTTTCCTTGATATTTCCTTGTAATAGCCTATTGGTAGCATATTGAATCCATAGGGGCCTCTTGCTTAACCAGTCCTCTAAATCCTTAATAATATCCTCCATTTTTATCACCTTTCAAGTATTTTTCATAATAATAACCCTTTAGACAATTATATCCAAAGAGTTATTATGATACAATCTTATTCAGCAGGCTTAAGCAACATTTGCACAAAACGCAAAAAAGATAATAACCAACGGAACCCCTAATACCCACTTCCAAAACTCAACAGAGCCAACCACACCCAGATAAAAATCAGTCTGCATAAACCACTGGAACATAACCAAGAATACAATTCCACATAAAGTGGAGAAAGCAATAAACAGTATTAGCAAAAACATAACTAATACTGTTTTCTTCACTGCCTGCATCAAAGCAACCATTATGAACAACCTCTTTCGCTGAATAATCCATATAAATTTCTACCCAGCATTTCTAAGGCTTCTTTTTTCATCTCATAGTATCTTGTCTTTCCGATAAACAGCTGAGGATAAACAACTTCATCACAGTATCTGGAACCATCGTTACGCTTCTTCATGTACTTTAATTCTATTAATTTCTGTTCAGCTGGAGTAAGTGATTCCAATGCATAAAATAATGTGTCTAACCATTCACTTGCTTGAATGGATTTCAATGCAAATTGCTCTGTTTTACTATGATTAAGATTTGATCCACCTGGTGTATCAGATATAACGGAAGTGATGCTTGGTACATGAGTTCTTTGTGACATCGCCTTTATTTTGAAATAACGGTCAAGCCAGTTTTCCTCCGCATATTCAATATAAAATTGTTGTTCATCTTTTAAAAATGATTCAATTTCTTCTTTCGTAAAAATACCTTCAATATCAGCAGCAAAATTCATTTATCATCATCCTTTCGCTATTATCGTAAAGATCCCACTCTATCTACTAAAATCTTTTCATAACCTTTCAAATGAAATGGGATTTAGTAAAGCATTAATTTGTTCATATAAAGATTGGGCGGATGAATAACATTCGTGCTGTTCAGCTGATACAATTTCATACATCCCAAATCTAGTTTTTGTTATTTGCATTTTTGTTTCAGGAATCTGGATAGACTGATTGACCTTTAATTGCGTTATATTGTTATAAAGAGGATCATTTTCTTTCCCAAGGTATTCATAAACATGCATTTGTGCATTCACATCAATCATGTTGTTCCAGCCTCCATCCTTCAAATTCCCCTTTCTAAGCTATCTCTCTCGTTCACGTGCTTTCTCTTTTTTACTGATGGATTTCGAATTGTATGCAATAGCTCACCAATGTACTTTTCTTCCTCGCTATTTACTCCATAAAGTTTTTGCATAACTAACCGATAGGATGAAAGTGCTTCACCAATAAAGTGCGCCTCTGAATAACTTACGTGTATATTAATTTCCTTTTTATTAGTGCTATTTATAGCTTGCAAAACGATACCTCCCCAAATTCTTTTAACCACATATATCGCATTTAACTATCCTTCAATGAATGCTATAATATCTATGAGTAAGTCGGGAACGTTGCAGAGATACTAGGCATATCTTTTATTGTGACGTTCCTGTTCTATTAATCTTTTTTTAGTTTCTTCTGCCGTTGGTACATATTTGTCGCTAACAGCACTTTTATGCCTGTTCCACTCCATCCATTTATGTTCTGTGTCTTCTTGACTGTCCTTAGGGTCAAATACCATTACACTTTTCATTCCTTGCCACATTTAAAATCTCTCCTTTCGTCTATAACTTTCTCCTTCAAGTCGGATTGCTTTTGCTAAATCCATCATCCGATCAATAATACGATTGCCATGATTCCCATATTTTTCAGTAAGCATTTTCTCAGAATAATTCGTAGAACAAATAACTGATTTATTGAGTCGCATATCGAATATCTTATACAACACATCAGATGCCCAACTTTCATGTCCATATTCGTTTGCTTTCACATATTCAGAGCCAATATCATCAAGTACCAACAAATCTAATTCATCTATCATTTGGAAAATCTGCATTTCGCTTATGCTAGAATCCGGACTGTATGTGTTCTTGATAAAATCGAATAAATCAGTGACCTTGATATAGAGCGTTTTATAACCTTGTTGCCGCAGCGTTTTCGTGATTGCAAAAGATAAATGGCTTTTCCCCAGACCACAATCTCCACTAAATAGAAGTGAATGAACACCATCAAAGGTTTTCACATATTTTATTGCTGCTTTTTTTGCTTCGGATTGCGACGTTTCTTTCGGTATATAGGAATCAATCGTTGCTTGTTTCAAATCATGTGTAACTCGCTCAAAAGTTGCAATAAATCGTTTTTCTTTTAGTCTTTCTCTTTCTTCCTTTGTTGGTACGTTTAGCTCTTCTAATAACTGTTGTTCCATACAATGTTTACATGCTCCAAGAACACCTTTGGGAGTTTCATATAATTTGTATAGATTTCCGCATTGCTCACATTCCTTTTCACGACATTCTTTAAAAGGTAAAGATTTTTTAAGCAGCGTTCCTATAGCTTCCATCGATAACACCCCCTAAAATCTATCTCTATTCGGATCGTAATCTATTTGGCTTACAGCTTGCTTATTTCGGTTTTTGTGATTCTTATCGATTTCTTCAACGGTTAGTAAGGATTCGTTTTCCCAGTTTCTTAAGATGCCTTCCGTATATTTAAGTCGTCTAGCATCATTTTCACAAGCAATATTTAATGCCTTTAAAATGACTTCACTGGGATCCTTAAATGATGAATCATCCAACCACAACAACAACTGTTTTTTTGCATGAATGTTATTTACACCAAATCCGTTTTTATCCCAGAACTGAATAATCTGCGCTACGTCTTTATCTTGTTCTTGTTCTATTTCTATATCTTGTTCTTTATCTCTTTCTAGTTCTTCTTCTGTACCATCACGTGACGTCACGCTAACGTCATCTGTTTTATTTTCTAGTAATTGCTGCTTCTTTCTTTCGCGATACCTTTTGTTACGCTCTGCATTCAACTTCCTTACACGGTCCATTCCTTCAACATTTTGATGCTTTTCCCAGTTCGAAATTCGAATAAATGAATCATCATCAATAAAGATCATCCCGAACTCCCTTAGTGTTTTTAAAGCGAGCCTTACTGTATTGAGTGACCTATCAAATATAGTTGCAAGCATTTCCTCTGTATACGGGACATTTTCGTTCAAATAAATATAACCGTTGGCATTTGTTCTCCCGGCCTGTGAAAGTAGTTTAATCCAAATGATTAGAATGGTATCAGCCTCTGGAAGCTTCTCTATAAGTTTTATTTTTTCATCATCAAACATGGCAGTACTTAACTTAATCCATTTAATGTTGCCCATTTTTTACCTCCAGAATTAAACAGGTTTAAATAATTTCAGGCAATTTAGATGCTTAATTCCCCTCCTACATACTCTTTTAGTAACTTTGGTGAGATATGGTATGTCCATTTACTAGACATTTGAATTGCAATACCAATTGGTAAAATATCTCGTTGTAATCCAATTCGAACAAATTGTTCAGATTTACCTAAAATCTTTGCTGCCTCAGAAACTTTAATATTCATGATTTCTTTCTCATCAACACTTGTTTCCAAATTAATCCCTCCAAACGAATTGTTTTACCTTTTATTCAGTTGATAATACTGTGTCATAATAAAATACTTCATCGAAACTTAAATCGTTAAAGCTCCGCAGAACACCTGCAATAAACTTACCTCCCGGATTTCTCTTGCCATTCATAATTCGGTTAACAGTAGTTTGCGTAACTCCTACCTTATCCGCAAATTGACTTTGAGAAATATCCTTGTCTTTCAAATATGCCTTCAAAAAGTCTAAATTAATTAAAATGACATTTACATCTTTCAAATGAACCCTCCTTTTACCTTTTGGTAATTACCTTATGGTAATACCTTAACATCAGCGATTACCATTTGGCAATACTTTTTTATATTTTTCTTAAATAAATTTCCTTTTGGTAATTATTTTTAGTAATATAAGTGTAGAAGGGTATCAGTGTTTAGGAGAGAAAACTATGAGCAATCAATTTGGAGAATATCTAAAAGCAAAAAGGGATGAAAAAGGTTACACCATCAATCAACTTTCTTTGTATTCAGGTATTAGCGCTGCGCAATTGTCCAGAATCGAAAATGGAAAAAGAGGCATTCCCAAAGCCGAGAATATCCAAAAACTTGCGGAAGCACTATCCATTCCTTATGATGAAATAATGAGGGTGGCTGGTTATTACAAACCAAACAACACCAAGCAAGAGGAAGATCTTCCTGAGCTGTCAGATAAGGAAGAGCGTGATATAGCTAAGGATCTAGAAAAGATGATAAATAACTTATCTAATGATGATGCATACTCACAATTCGATGGAAGGGCGATAGATGAAATGGATAAAGAAGATAGAGAACTACTAATTGCTTCATTGGAAAATTCACTTCGCATGGCTAAACGAATGGCAAAACAAAAGTTTACCCCCAACAAATATAAAAAATAAGGTATTCTATGGCGCATTTAATGCCTAGGAATACAGCAATAAAACTTATTGATAAATATGGAACAAATTGCCCTTTTGAAATAGCAGAGCGTAAAGGTATCATAATTATTTTTGAATCTCTGGGGGGATCTTTGGGATACTACACGTGCTACAAAAGGATTCAATCTATCCATATTAATGATAATATAGATGAGACATTGCAAAGATTTGTCTGTGCTCATGAATTAGGCCATTCGTTATTGCATAAAAGTGAAAATGCACCTTTTTTAAAGAAGAACACCTTCTTTACTACAAACAAAAATGAGGTAGAGGCTAATACATTTGCAGTTGAATTGCTTATTCCAGATAAATGTATTTATGAATTTAAAGATACAAGCGTTACCATAAATGAAGTAGCTCAAACGTATGGCGTTCCAGAAGAAATGTGCAATCTGAAAAAAATTGATCATATAAAGTAGGTATGCAAATATTGCATTCTTTTTTTAAACACATATATAGAACATATATTCCCATACGTCTATCCTGCTGATATGAAAGGTGGTAAGGAAATTGAAAAATCCAAATGGATACGGCTCCGTATGCAAATTGTCCGGTAAACGAAAAAAACCATTCGCGGTCATAGTCACTACTGGATGGAATGACGAAGGAAAACAAAGACGGGAGTATCTAGGATATTATAAAAGCAGAAGAGAGGCCATGGTAGCATTAGCTGATTATAATAATAACCCGTATGATTTATCAGCTGGCAAGCTCACATTTAAAGAAGTATATGAACGCTTAATAAAAGAACGTTTCCCTAAAATTTCAAAGTCAAATCAACTTGGCTATGAAATGGTGTGACCGTCAAGTAAAAAGACACAATTTATGCTCATTA